>NZ_VPBA01000101.1:0-1076 GCF_013418945.1 Acinetobacter sp. YH12112
GGCGGATTCAAGCGGCAAGTGCAACAGTATAAAAACCAGCCATAACTTCACTCGGTGTATACCAGCCTAGTGTTTTTCTAGGACGATGGTTAAGTGACAATTCTATCTGCTCTATTTCATCGTTTGACACATCGTCAAACGATGATGATTTTGGCAGATATTGCCGGATTAAACCATTCGTATTTTCATTTCTAGCTCGCTGAATAGACTTGTAAGGATCAGCAAAATAAGTATCTATGCCGACATCAGTAATTCTTTTGTGTTCGGCAAATTCCTTTCCATTATCAAATGTCACACTATAAGCATGGCTCATTTGTAAACGATCTAATGCACAAGTAATCGTTTGAGAGGATACTCTCGTTGGCCCTAAATGAACAATATGTACATACAGGCTCTTTCGATCAACAAGGGTTAATAAAGCACCTTTATGATGTTTACCAATCACCGTGTCACCTTCGAAATCTCCTAAACGTTGTCGTTGATCAATGACCTGGTCTCGACAGTGAATACTTGTTTTATCAATGATTTGCCCCCTACGATCCGTGTTTTTGTAACCTCGTTTTCGATATTTCTTCTGATGCCTTAAGTGTAGATGGAGTTTACCGCCTTTTGATTTATCTTGATAAATGTACTGGTAAATCCACTCATGTGAAGGTACATCCAGCCAACCGCGTTGTGTTAAAGCACCTGAAATTTGTTCTGGTGACCAGTCCAAGCCAATTAAATAATCAATATAGGCGAAGGCAAATGCTGTCATTGATGAGGAAGGACGGTACCGTCTTTGACTTGCAAATTTAGCTGCCTGTTGAGCCCTATATCCACGTTGCCCAGTATTTCTTTTTAATTCACGGTAGATGGTTGATCGTGAACGCCCTAACTCCCGAGCAAGGTTAGCGATTGAGCTTTTACTTTTCAAAGTAGCATAAATTTCGTATCTTTCATCTTGAGAAAGTTGGGTGTATTTCTTCATTGTGTGCTTTCCAATTGCGAGTTGAAAAAGTCTAATGATTCTATGAATACACCTAACTTTTTCAACTAACTACAAATGTGTCGCACTTGGGATTTGAATCTGCGTT
>NZ_VPBA01000102.1:0-1039 GCF_013418945.1 Acinetobacter sp. YH12112
GGCTTTGTTGCACAAACCTATCTGTAAAGGGTTTTTCAGCGATATAATTTTCAAATGAAGAAGCCTGCACACAAAATCTACCGCACAACCAATTGGCCCGCATATAACCGAGCACTCATGAGTCGCGGAAATATTGCCATTTGGTTTGATCCTGCTACGCAATGGTATGCGCCATCAAAAGGCAAACAAGGGCGAAATCAAACCTACTCCGACGCAGCCATCCAATGCTGCTTAATGATTAAATCCTTATTCCGTCTGTCTTTACGTATGGTCACTGGCTTTGTGCAAAGTCTGATTAAACTTTGCGGATTAAATTGGATAGCTCCAGATTACACCACGCTTTGTAGAAGACAAAAGCATATTGATATTGTAATCAGCTACCAAAAAAGTAGTGATGGGCTGCATCTACTCATGGACTCTACAGGCATGAAGTTTCTAGGTGAGGGCGAATGGAAACGCAAGAAACATGGAGCTGAATATCGTCGCCAATGGCGTAAATTACATATTGGTATAGATGCTAAAACCCTACAAATACGAGCAGTTCAGCTTACAACCAATAATGTCAGTGATTCACAGGTGCTCGGTGATTTACTTAATCAGATTCCACAAGATGAGCAGATTAACTCTGTTTATACCGATGGAGCTTATGACACCAAGCAATGCCGTCAGGTCATTGCAGATCGGCAAGCGCATGCAGTGATTCCACCTAGAAAAAATGCGAAACCATGGAAAGATACAAAGAGTAGCTCGCTAGAGCGAAATGAATTACTTCGAACAGTTAAACGTTTAGGCAGGACACTATGGAAAAAATGGTCAGGCTATCATTGGCGAAGTTTGGTTGAAACTAAGATGCATTGCATCAAATTATTAGGAGATAAACTCAGTGCAAGGAGTTTTGATAGCCAAGTGAATGAGATCCATGCACGTGTAGCAGTCCTTAACAGATTTACGGAATTAGGTCGCCCACTTACCCAAGTTACGCCTTAAATTTGGCTCAATTAGGGGCGCTTTGCATTTCAAATCTTTGTGCAACAAAGCC
>NZ_VPBA01000103.1:0-1020 GCF_013418945.1 Acinetobacter sp. YH12112
TGTGTGATTCATAGAGATCGTTTCAATTTAGCGATCTCTAAATCCATCTTGTAATTGGCGTGTTGAATCCGTTCATTGGATGGGTTGTATTGCTTCTGGACCTCATCAGAGAAAGGGGTTTCTTCACATAATTCAAAGTACCTTTCCATCGGTGTTTTACCTTTCAAAGCTGAATGTGGTCTCATCCAGTTATAGTAATGCTGCCATTCGGCTAGCTTGTCTTGGATATCTTCAGAATTAATATCGACAGTAGCGTAGAACTCAGATTTATCAGTCTTTTGAGAACGCTCTACCTTGCCATTCAAATGAGGTGAACCTGGTTTATTTGGCCTAAATTTGATTCCATGCTGCATCAATTTTTTCTGTACTTTTTCAGCAAAAAATTCCCGCCCACGATCGGTCTGTATTCGCTGTATGGGAAAAGGCATTTCTTCAATTACGCAGTCTAAAAAGTCGAGCGTATTCGCCGCTGTTCGGCGTTTATATATCCTTAAAACCCGATATCGTGTGCAGTCATCGATAGATGTGTACTGATATAGCCCAGGACCCAGTTTACAGGTATCCATTTGAATTCTATCGCCTGGTAGTGGGCGTTCATAACGAATGAAATCTGCTTTACGACGGAATTTTTTAATTGGTTTGACTTGATGGGTGGATAGTACTTTATGGATAGTCGCTAAGGACAACGAGACTCCGTGCAACCTCATCAATTCTGTTTGCAAACGTCGAGCACCCAGATTTCTAGCCGAGCGCATTTCCAATATTAAGGCCTCTAGCTCAGCATTGATTTTAGTATTTGGAGATTTTAATGGGCGTTTACTCTGACTACTTAATCCATCAATACCTTGATCAGAATATCGTTTCCACCACTTGCGTAATGTTGGTCTAGAAATGCCACATCTCCGACAGACTAGGCCAGCATCATTGGTCTCTTCAAATAATTTAACCCATACGAGTCTTTGTTGAATTTCTCTGTTCATAGACACCAATTATATTGAAATGATGTCTATGAATCACACA
>NZ_VPBA01000104.1:0-1012 GCF_013418945.1 Acinetobacter sp. YH12112
ACGTATAGGAAGAATAAACGCCCTTTTCACCCAAGTCCAACAGCTTTGGACCGCAGTTGACTCTTTCGACACCCCTGCGATGCAACCCAATCCGGCTGACGGGGAGCCAGCAACGCTGAAAATTTACCCTCCTCTTTCCCACTAGCGGCTCCTTTTCCGACAACCAGCACGGCGGATCCCTGCCGCGGCGCTGTGAACGCAGCATTTTGATTGGTATCGTTGGCCTTCAGGCTCGTCAGTCAAACAGACCCAGGAGCAGCTCAGCCGGTGGCGCCCGGCTTTCGGGTAACGCCCTGGTCCCGCTGGTTTCGGCTTTGTGCTTCAGGTGATCAAGGATCTGCTTGATCACTATAGGGTCTTCAATGCAGGCGATGACTTTCATGGCGCCGCCGCAGCCGCTGCAGGTCTCGATGTCGATATTGAAAACACGCTTGAGCCGTTGCGCCCATGTCATCGACGCTCGCCGTTGTGCTGGTGTTGCCGGTTCATCAGCCACCCTGACCTTGTTGCCCCTGCCCCGTTTTGCCGGCGTGACCAACGCCCGGTGCCGACTGTTGGGTGCGAACACCCCGTGGAAGCGGGTTAGGTTGACTCTGGGCTTCGGTACCAGGGCGGCCAGCCTTGCAATGAAATCCAATGGTTCGAAAATGACGTGCGTGGTGCCGTCCCGGTACGGCGTCTTGAGCTGGTAGCGCACGTTGCCGCCTCGTGTTAACGACAGCCGCTTCTCGGATACCGCCGGGCGGCTGATGTACCGGCACAGCCGTTCGAGCTTCTTGCGTTCATCGGCCCTGGCCGCCACGCCGGCGTGCAGGCTGGACCCGGCTACCTTGCCAATCCCGTCACCGAACGGATCACCACTGGTCGGCAGAGTTTGCAAAGTGAACACCTTTCGCCCCGCCTGTGAACCGACAGCGATACGGTAAGTGATCGAGTGCCCCAGCAGGGGTGTCATCGGGTCGTCATCCACCGCATCCGAGGCCAGATAGCTGTTTTCGACATCCCGTTCCAG
>NZ_VPBA01000105.1:0-1000 GCF_013418945.1 Acinetobacter sp. YH12112
ATACCTACCTTATGGTAAGTGGGTTTCCCCATTCAGAAATCTCCGGATCAAAGGATATTTGCCGCCTCCCCGGAGCTTTTCGCAGGCTATCACGTCTTTCTTCGCCTCTGACTGCCAAGGCATCCACCACATGCACTTAATTACTTGACTATACAACCCCAAACAGTCGTTAATCCCTACAAGTAGGATTAAGACAATTAAATAGATAATCAATTATCTATTTAATCTACAGTTCGAAGTCCCGTGCACTTAAGCACCGTACAGCTTCAATCTAAATTCATATACCAAAACGCTTGATTCAGTTAATTTGCTAGTTCTCAATTCAATCTACGTTCATCAACCCGTCATAACAACGCGTTAACGTATATTGATTGAGTGAACAATTTATTTCAGACTCAATTTTGCCAATCTGTTAATGATTCACTGCATCCTCGTCGGACTGCAGTCAACTGTGATAAATCACAGAGATTAATAAGCATAAACTTACTAAGCTCTATAATCTATGGTGGAGACTAGGAGAGTCGAACTCCTGACCTCCTGCGTGCAAAGCAGGCGCTCTACCAACTAAGCTAAGTCCCCAGCTTATCATTTAAGTCAATGTTCTGATTTCTATTCGCTCTGCAATTGCTTGCTTGTCGTTAGTGGTGGGTCTGACAAGACTTGAACTTGTGACCCCACGCTTATCAAGCGTGTGCTCTAACCAACTGAGCTACAGACCCTCAGATACATCGTCATGAAGAACAACTTGTTGTGGATTCTTACCAATCGTCAATCTTTCGTTAAGGAGGTGATCCAGCCGCAGGTTCCCCTACGGCTACCTTGTTACGACTTCACCCCAGTCATCGGCCACACCGTGGTAAGCGTCCTCCCTAAGGTTAGACTACCTACTTCTGGTGCAACAAACTCCCATGGTGTGACGGGCGGTGTGTACAAGGCCCGGGAACGTATTCACCGCGGCATTCTGATCCGCGATTACTAGCGATTCCGACTTCATGGAGTC
>NZ_VPBA01000039.1:0-12421 GCF_013418945.1 Acinetobacter sp. YH12112
GACAGCGACTCTGACTCTGACAGCGATTCTGACTCTGATAGCGACAGCGACTCTGACTCCGACAGCGACTCTGATTCCGACAGCGACTCTGATTCCGACAGCGACTCTGATTCCGACAGCGACTCTGATTCCGACAGCGACTCTGATAGCGACAGCGATTCAGACAGCGACTCTGATAGCGACAGCGACTCTGACTCCGACAGCGACTCTGATAGCGACAGCGACTCTGATTCCGACAGCGACTCTGATTCCGACAGCGACTCTGACAGCGATTCTGACTCTGATTCCGACAGCGACTCTGATAGCGACAGCGACTCTGACTCTGATTCCGACAGCGACTCTGACTCTGATAGCGACAGCGATTCCGACAGCGATTCTGACTCTGATAGCGACAGCGATTCTGACTCTGATAGCGACAGCGACTCTGATAGCGACAGCGATTCAGACAGCGATTCTGACTCTGATAGCGACAGCGACTCTGACAGCGACAGCGACTCTGATTCCGACAGCGATTCTGACTCTGATTCCGACAGCGACTCTGACTCTGATAGCGACAGCGACTCTGATTCCGACAGCGATTCTGACTCTGATAGCGACAGCGATTCTGACTCTGATAGCGACAGCGACTCTGATTCCGACAGCGACTCTGACTCTGATAGCGACAGCGACTCTGACAGCGATTCTGACTCTGATAGCGACAGCGACTCTGATTCCGACAGCGACTCTGACTCCGACAGCGATTCTGACTCTGATTCCGACAGCGACTCTGATAGCGACAGCGATTCAGACAGCGACTCTGATAGCGACAGCGACTCTGACTCCGACAGCGACTCTGATTCCGACAGTGACTCTGACTCTGATAGCGACAGCGACTCTGACAGCGACAGCGATTCTGACTCTGATAGCGACAGCGACTCTGATAGCGACAGCGACTCTGATTCGGACAGCGACTCAGATTCAGACAGCGATTCGGACTCAGATAGCGATTCAGACTCAGACAGCGATTCGGACTCGGATAGCGACTCAGATTCAGACAGCGATTCGGACTCGGATAGCGATTCTGATTCAGACAGCGACTCTGATTCGGATAGCGATTCTGATTCAGACAGCGACTCGGATTCGGACAGCGATAGCGACTCAGATTCAGACAGCGATTCGGACTCAGATAGCGACTCAGATTCGGACAGCGACTCAGACTCGGACAGCGACTCTGATTCGGACAGCGACTCAGATTCAGACAGCGATTCGGACTCAGATAGCGATTCAGACTCAGACAGCGATTCGGACTCGGATAGCGACTCAGATTCAGACAGCGATTCGGACTCGGATAGCGATTCTGATTCAGACAGCGACTCTGATTCAGACAGCGACTCGGATTCGGACAGCGATAGCGACTCAGATTCAGACAGCGATTCGGACTCAGATAGCGATTCAGACTCAGATAGCGATTCGGACTCGGATAGCGATTCGGATTCAGACAGCGATTCGGACTCGGATAGTGACTCTGATTCAGACAGCGATAGCGACTCTGACAGCGACACAGGTGATCATGAGTTATTAGCAGTAGATAATGACGTTCAACTGAAACTTGATATCACTCCTACAAGAGTTCAACTAGGAGAGGGTGAAAGCTTAGTCGGTCAAAAAGCGACGAGCTTTGGTGTCGCGAGTATCGGACTGGGAGGTGTTGCAAACGTTAGTACTTTAGCATTTGGATCATATATTGATGTCAGTGTTGGTAATGATCAGGTGCGAGACTTGACCTTAAAAGCTGATGGTGGTGGTATTTCTATCGGTGAAACACATGATCTAGTGATATTGAAAGAAGATGAATGGGGGAACTGGAATGTAGTTCAATACCATAAAGATTGGTTCACAATTCCATTGCTTGGTTATATAAAGACTGGAGATATCCGTCTTGATGAACCAGGAAACTATAAAGTTTACCTTGCTAAAACAAATGGTGTAGGCGTACTTTCGGGTTCTGGTTTAGAAATTACAGATGATCAAGTATATGACTACTCAACAGTAACAGCAGTATCTGGTTCGGTATCTGGAAATATTTTGACAGATATTAATAATCAGAATGACTCAATTGGTTCAAAAAATGGACAAGACATTTTTGGTCCAAATGTCATTATTGAGTCTATTACTGTGGGTACAGAAATCTATCCTATTGATCAGTTGCAACCGACAGTAATCCAAGGTGAATATGGTACTTTAACCATAAAACCAAACGGTGAATATACGTATACATTAAATGTAGGTGCTAAACCGCCATTCGGTTCAGTTGAACAGTTTAGTTATACACTGAAAGACACTGTTACAGGTGCAACATCAAGTGCTAACTTGAATATCGCATTAAACAAGGAAGTTTCGGTAATAGATCCTGTGGTTCAACATTTAACTTTAGATGTTCAATCAGTTGTTATTCCAACAGAAAAGCTTAAGGACTCAAGCCAAGTCAATATTGCTAGTATTGGTTTAGGTATTGCAGATATTAAAGTCGCTACGATTGAAAGTGGTATGACCATCAATGTTGCTGAAGGTCACACACGAGAGATCAGTTTCTCTTCAGAGGGTGGTGCGCCTATTGCATTAGGTGCGACCCCAGTCAGTCTAGCGATTTACAAATACAACGAAACCAATCAGAACTGGGAATTATATGCATTCAAAGAAAATTGGTATACCGTAGTTGGGGCTGTTATTGGTGCAGGCGCATCTAAGGAAAATGTAGATGTATTATTTACTGAAGGTACTTATAAAGCAGTGACAATGAGTGTGACAGCAGGAATAGCTGTAGTACCAACCATTGTATTAAAAGCAGATACTGACACTTTATATGACCAGACCCAGACGTCGACGCAGCAACAGTTGCAAGGAGATCTAACAACGGGTGATTATGCAAGCTTTGAAATGCGTAGTGTGAATGATCAACCAGTAGATGGTACGCCGATACAAGGTAAATATGGAACATTGTATATTAATGCCGATGGTACATATCAATACATTGTAGATCAAAATACTGCTGCAAATTTTGGTGATATTGATACCTTCTCATATAGTATTAAAGATCCAGTAACTGGTGAATTGGCTACAGGTACCTTAAATATTCAACTTGATATTGTAGAAGCGAAAGATGATCAAGATCATGCTAAATTTGGCTTAGATAATATCGAAGATTATACTGGTTGGCATGTTGATGAGAGAACTGCAAACTCTTCAAGTGTTAAAGAATTCAGCCATGAAATTACCGTTGGGAAAAATCAAATTCTTGATTTGCAATTAGCTTATGCATTTGATCAATTTGCAACTAGTTCAAAAGCAGATCAGTATTTAATTACGCTAACGAATTTAGTTACTGGTCAAGTTATAGAAATTCTAAATACTTCAATAGACAGTATTCAAAATACTATAGCTTTACCATCATTAACTGAAGGTAAGTATAGAATTGATGTGACTGTTGATAATAGTTTGTCGTGGCAAGTTAATGTTAAATTAGATTTGACAGGAACAGTAACAACGCTAGATGGGTTTAGTGCGCAAGAATCTAATCTTGTGCTTGCAGAAGGTGATTTATTAGCAAATGACATTTACTATGAAAACCAAATTGCGAGTCTGAAAATTCAAGGGCAAACATTAGCGTTTGATAAGTACGGTCAGTATGAACATGCGGCAAATACTTCAATAGTATTACAAGGTCAACATGGTGTTTTAACTGTCAAAGAAGATGGTACATATAGCTATGAGGCATCAGGTGATTCCTATGGTGTAGAGAGGTTCGAATATATTTTGAATTCTATCCATGGTACTTCACAGTCAGCAGAGTTAGTGATTAATGTCGGTAAAAATATGACTGGCTCAAAATATGATGATGTAATAAGTGGTAGCGATGGACAGGATTCAGTGATCTTTAAATTACTGGATGAAGCAGATGCAACTGGTGGCAATGGTAAAGATACTTGGTCTGATTTCCATGTCGGAGATGTTGAAACTGATGTTGATGCAGATAAGATTGATGTAAGAGAGTTAATTTCAGGTAGTAGTACTGATATTAAAGATTATATTAGTTTGAAAGATGATGGTAATGGCAATACTATTCTTTCAATTGATCGTGATGGATCTGTAACAGATATGACTTATAACCCAACAGAACTGTTGGTTCTACAAGGTGTAACGAAGACAGATGAGTTGCTAGATCAACTGATTAATAATGGTCAACTATTATTCTAAATAACTAAATAAAAAAGAGGATCTTCGGATCCTCTTTTTTTTATTTTAATGAACAACATTGTCGAGAAAAGATATGCCAACAATTTGTTTAAATATGATTGGGCTTTGTTGCACAAAGATTTGAAATGCAAAGCGCCCCTAATTGAGCTAAATTTAAGGCGTAACTTGGGTAAGTGGTCGACCTAATTGCGTAAATCTGTTGAGGACTGCTACACGTGCATGGATCTCATTCACTTGGCTATCAAAACTCCTTGCACTGAGTTTATCTCCTAATAATTTGATGCAGTGCATCTTAGTTTCAACCAAACTGCGCCGATGATAGCCTGACCATTTTTTTCCATAGTGTCCTACCTAAATGTTTAACTGTTCGAAGTAATTCATTTCGCTCTAGCGAGCTACTCTTTGTATCTTTCCATGGTTTCACATTTTTTCTTGGCGGAATCACCGTATGCGCTTGCCGATCTGCAATGACCTGTCGGCATCTCTTGGTATCATAAGCTCCATCGGTATAAACAGAGTCAATCCGCTCATCTTGTGGAATCTGATCAAGTAAATCACCAAGTACCTGTGAATCACTGACATTATTGGTTGTGAGCTGAATAGCGCGTATTTGAAGGGTTTCAGCATCTATAGCAATATGCAGCTTACGCGATTGGCGATGATATTGAGGTCCATGTTTCTTACGTTTTCATTCACCCTTACCTAGAAACTTCAAGCCTGTAGAGTCCATGAGTAGATGTAGTTCATCACTACTTTTCTGGTAGCTGATTGCAATATCAATATGCTTTTGTCTTCTACAAAGCGTGGTGTAATCTGGCGCTGTCCAATTTAATCCGCAAAGTTTAATCAGACTTTGCATAAAGCCGGTGACCATACGTAAAGACAGAAGAAGGATTTAATTATTAAGCAGTATTGGATGGTTGCGTCGGAGTAGGTTTGATTTCGTCCTTGTTTGCCTTTTGATGAAGCATACCATTGCGTAGCAGGATCAAACCAAATGGCAATATTTCCGCGATTAATGAGTGCTCGGTTATATGAAGACCAATTGGTTGTGCGGTAGATTTTGTGTGCAGGCTTCTTCATTTGAAAATTATATCGCTGAAAAGCCTTTAAAGATAGGTTTGTGCAACAAAGCCTTATATATCTATAAATTAAATATTAAATAATATACAATAAGGCTGATTGGCAGGGTTAAGTATGAGAGCAATATGGCTATATCTAAATATAGTGATCTGCAGGGATTTAAAATAAAACTAACAGATTGGTTATTCTCATTAAGAGAGAATCAGCAAGATTTTTATAGTGTATTTTTTTCATATGGAGATAAAAGTATACGCTGTCGTGTTTGGAATACAGCGGATAAAGATTACGATAAAGTAGTTAAAAGAACTTTGAATTTTATCGATAAATTATATGAAAAGAATAACCGGCTTCCTGAATTTTTAAAGTTTGACTTTGCAAAAAATATTGAAGAAAGAAAATGGACAGATCTTGTTAAAGAAGTAAGTGAGCAAAAACATAATAATCATTATCGAAAAGGAATTGCTTTTGATGAAAATTTAAGTATTTGCTTTTTGGAGCAAGAGATTTATGCAAAAGCAATTATTCGAGGAGTTGTATATAATGAGCCCAATTTTTTTGATGAAAAAAATCTAAATGATGCTATTAAAAAAAAATATACCAATGTTAAGGCAAATTATTCGCTAAATAAAATTGAAAAAGTCTGGGTGTTTGATACACAAGCTGTTTTTTTTGAAAACAACCAGTTGATTGATTTAATGTCTACGGGTCCAGAAAATGGTATACGTGTATTAAAGGGTAATAAAAAAGAACATATAAAAGAACTTGTTTTAAATAATGCCAAGTTTTTACATAATGAAATTTTAGAGAGTGGGAGGCTGGTTTATGGCTATTTCCCTGCCTATAACCGGGAAATTAAAAGTTATAATACAGTCCGTCACTGTACTGCCATATATGCCTTACTTGAAACACTTGAAGTCAATTATAATGAAGCATATCTACCGAAAATTAGAAATGCAATGCAGTATGCCATTGATCATTTATACAAAGAGGTAGATGGAAAAGCCTTTATGATTGATGGTAATGAACCTGATCTAGAAATTAAACTAGGTTCAAATGCTGCTGCAATTTTTATGTTTGCTAAATATCAGGAAATTATTGGCGACTCCAAATACCAAAAGTATGCCGAAATGCTTGCTGAAGGCATTCGCTTTATGATTGATGGTAAAGGGGAGACAACTCATGTATTAAGTTTCCCATCACTTGCAGTCAAAGAAAAGTTCAGAATTGTTTATTATGATGGTGAAGCTGCTTTAGGTCTACTTAGACTCTATCAAATTAATCAAAATTCAATTTTGCTTGAAACTGTTAAATTAATGTTTGAGCATTTTATTACTAAAAAATATGATAAGTATCATGATCATTGGCTAAGTTATTGTACCAATGAGTTAACTAAGATTTGCCCAGAGAAAAAGTATTTTGAATTTGGTTTAAATAACTATTTAAAACACATGGAATTTATTGAAAATCGTAAAACAGCATATGCAACATTTTTAGAAATGATGATGTCTGCATATAAGATGGTGGTGCGATTAAAAGAGCAGGGATTTACCGATTTAGTTAATATGGCTAAATTCGATAAACTAAAAGACTTAATAGAATTACGAGTCGAATTTCAAAGAGCAACAGGGTACTTTTATCCTGAAATAGCAATGTATATGGCTAAGCCTGAAAAAATTCTTAATGCATTTTATGTAAGGCATGATCGTTTTAGAACACGTATCGATGATCAGGAGCATAATTTATCTGGGTATGTGGCTTATTTAAATTATTTTATTTAGAGGTTGATAATGTTCTTTTTTCTAAGTGCAGGAATTGGGGAAAAGCTAACCGGTATTGAGCATGCGATTTTAAAAAGAAAACATGTTTTTGATAGCTGTGGTTTAGCACATAAGATTGTAACCTTAAATTACAACGCTAATTATTTAAAGAATTTAAATATCCATCATATTCGAGCCGATAGTTTTCTGAATTTATATGACGATTACCAATATTTAATTTTTGCTGCTTTGAGATCAAATACTTTAGAAGATTATTTGAGTCATATTGCAGGAGAGGTTACCCTAGAAAAAAACAATGCCAATACAGATGTAAAAGTATATATAAATGGGAATTACCTATTTTATATCCACTTTTTCTCAAATGGGAATATTTCATACATTAATTATTTTGATAAAGCGAGAAAGAAATTCAAGCGAGCTTTGTATACGGAGTCAGGCTATTTATCTAAAGAAATCTATTTAGAGAAAAACCAAGTCAAATCATGTCTTTACTATAATCAGCAGGGGATTGTGGTTTTAGAGGAGCACTACACCCAAGATAATCAGCTTAGTTATTTAAGTCTAAAAGAATCCGATGGTTCATCTTGTTTTTTTCAAGATCGTGATCAGTGGATTAAGCATTGGTTTCAAAAAATTATCACCTCTTATAAGCAGCCCGTTTTTTATGTCGATAAAAACAGACTTTATAATCATATTTTAGTGGAGTTAAAGTCTCCTGCATTTAAGTTAATTTCGATTTTCCATAGCGTGCATGTCAGTAATCCTCAGAAGATGGAAGACGGGCGAATTAACTCCAATTACAAAATATCTTTAGCAGAAACAAATAAATTTGACGGTTATATTGTATCCACAGAGCAACAGCGGCAGGATCTTTGGGCACGTTTTGGTTCAGAATTAAAAATTTGGGTGATTCCTCCGACATTTGCCCACATAGCATCTGAACTCACTGTCAATGCCGTAGCATCCCCATTCAACGTCATTTCTGTAGGGCGATATTATGTAGAAAAAAGACTTCATCATATTATTCAGGCTGTTGAAATTTTAAAAGAAAAGTATCCTGAAATTCAGCTTGATCTTTATGGTTTTGGTGATTCTAGAGATAACTTTATATATGAAAAAGAAATTCGCAAATATGTAGATGATTACGACTTAGAGACGAATGTACATTTCAAAGGCTATGTGCACAATATCTCGGACAAAATCCGAAATGCACATGTCTCTGTTGTGACGAGTACAATAGAAGGTTTCTGTATTGGAATTTTGGATAGTTTAAGTGTAGGAACGCCTGTAGTGGCCTACGATATTAAGTATGGTCCAAATGCACTAATTGAACAAAATCTTTCTGGTGTTTTAGTTGAAAATGAAAATATTCAAGCCTTAGCTATTGCAATCGAGCAATGCTATTTAAACCCACATATGAGAACCCATGCGATTAAGTCGGCGAAAAAATATGATTTGAATAGCTATAAAAAGAAATGGTTAGATCATTTGTTGGAGTTGAGTTATGTATAACTATTTAGTACAAAAAAATGGTGCGTTATTGCCGCACTCCAAACCCCAATACGTCGATTTTTCTGACCAAAATGAAGGGCTAGGTCCACTTTTGGTGCTTTATGTAGTTTATAAGTTATTAGATGAACGTAAGTTAAGTTTGGATGATAGCGTTGAGATTACAGAGATGGCCCTCCAAGAAAGAGGGCGAGGTGTTGTTGGTTATGCATTACATGATAAAGTCAATTTATTACAAGTATTAATGCATTACAAAGTAACAGCGGGTGTGGATTCTCTATTTCTTTTGGCTCAGCATGTTTATAATAAGACCCAAAAGCGCATGAGCCATTATTTTGAAGAGTTAATAAAAAAACATAACTTGAGTCCAAATAGTGCCAAAAATCTTTCAGGTAAAAAGAATTCAAAATTTATTCAGCAATATACCTTAAATGATGTGCTTAAAATCGCTGAATTAATGACTCAAATTAATCCCTTTTATCTGCAAATTTTAACGCTGAGTAAAATTGCATATAAAGCTAGAAATTTTCTAAGCCCAACATTTTTACTCGATCAAGGCAAGGTTAATTACTTTTTTAGCTTTCTTAATATTTCCATAGCATGGCAAAAGCATACATCATCTGATTTTACGATTGTCATTACACAGGGAATTGAGAGTAGTTTTCAACAAGATTCTGTGATTGAACGGCACTTATTGGGCCATGAAGGGCTGGATCGACTTATTTCTGATTTAAATGTAGTGACTACCCTCAAGCAAGATCGTGCCATTGTAAATATTATTGGCGATACCTATTTAGGCGAATATTACACTGAGCGACGTCGTAAACGAAAAGTATTTGATCCTCTATTGAATCATGGCTATGACTATAGTTTTGAAAAACTAAATTTTTTTTTAAATGCAGCCGATATTAATCTAGCCAATCACGAAGCATGTTTTGTAAATAATCAAATTCAATCTCCCTTGGTTGGATTGAAAAAATTTATATTGGGTGCACAGGATGTACCAACAGTCAATGCGCTTAAAAAAGCCAATATTCATTATTTATGTTTAGCCAATAACCACACTGCTGACTTTGGTGCAGTAGGTATCACACATACACTAAAAACGTTGCAAAATGCGCAAATACATTATGTAGGAGTGGGAGAAAATGAGTTTGAAGCATGCACGCCCATGAGAATTCAGATTAATGGTCGTATTATTTCTTTTTATTCTGGCTATTGGCATCGAGCCACTAACGAAAAAATATTTAAATTTTATGCCACACCTTCTTCTTCTGGTGTTGCGACCTTAGAAAGTGTTTTGTATGAAGCAGTTGCATTAGAAAAGCAAAAATATCCATCGCATTTTATTGTGGTGTTGGCACATTGGGGAGTAGATTTCTTACCGACTCAAGCCTATCAAAAAATACTCGCAAACCGATTGGTTCAACAGGGGGCAGATTTGATTCTAGGTCATGGTGCTCATACTTTACAGTCGATGGAAACGATCCAAGATTCAACCGTTATTTATAGTTTAGGTAATGGTATTTTTAATAGTGATGGTGAATATGATGGTTATCCAGATGCTTTGCCATTTGGCATGATTGCACAATTGATTTTTGAGAAAGATAGTTTAAATCTACGCCTATTGCCAATTCAATCTAATAACCGTGAAACCATGTGGCAACCCGATTTTGTACAATTAGATGATTTTAATCAAGTGGCTGATTATTATGGAGATATCGATTTTAATGCTATTAACCGCGCGCAATGGCCCTATTATTTCGAGAAAAAAATTCTCTAGTTTAGCGGGACTTTAATTTTTGATAATGTTCTTTAATGATCTGAATTTGTTGATCATAAAAGCCTATATTACGTTGCCCACCACTGCCGTCACAGCCACCTTTACTTGCCATCAAGTTAGTGGTGTCTTTTAATTTTGCACCTTTAACACAAACATGACGTAAACCAAAGGCATGTCCCATTTCATGGGGGAGAGCGGCTTGAATGTTGTAATTTAGTCGCTCCCAATCAAGTAGTATGATAGGTCGTCCATTGTTATGAAAGCCCCAACTATCTGCTGCTTTAAATCCTGATTTTGAGCTGTAGCTATCAAAAATAAATATATAAACTTCAGCTTCTTTACTCTTTGATGGAAAGCACCGCCGGAAAATTTTAATAAGTGCCGGTCGTTCCATAGGTTTAGGGCTTTCTAAAAGATGGCTGAGTTTGCAGTTTAATTGTTTGAATTTTTGATATGGAATGTATTTATTTAACTCGAATTTAAAAATGGGTTGATTTTTCTCAGTGACAAAATAGCGATTTAAAATATCTACTTCTTTTTTGATTTGGCTTAGGTTATCAAATTTTTGGGCTTCAACATGGGGTGTGGCAAATATAAAATTGACTTGAACAATAGGAAGAGCCATCGCATATTCTCCAATTAAGAGCAGAGGAATGGTCGCGAGTTTTTTTATATTCATAAAATTTCTCTTATTTGTCTGTTGTATTTTTTT
The DNA here is from genome assembly GCF_013418945.1 of Acinetobacter sp. YH12112. Classification (NCBI taxonomy): domain Bacteria; kingdom Pseudomonadati; phylum Pseudomonadota; class Gammaproteobacteria; order Moraxellales; family Moraxellaceae; genus Acinetobacter; species Acinetobacter sp. YH12112. The sequence goes on from NZ_VPBA01000039.1 coordinate 11,099, forward strand.
AATTGATCTGAGGTTTGCCTTTGCTAACAATGATATTCCAAATTTTGTTGGAATGAAGCTGGTTTTTTTAAGTAAGCGTCCGCTGAATCCCATGCCTATTTTTTAATTTTGGTCGGATTTCCAGCGGTGTGGCAGTAATTCTTCTATTTGGGTCACTTTATGCGTCGGCAGCCTTTTCAGCACATCACTTAAATAGGCATACGGATCCAGTCCATTCAGCTTTGCTGACTGGATTAAAGTCATGATATTGGCAGCTCGTTGGCCGCTGCGCAGCGAGCCAGCAAACAGCCAGTTCTTACGTCCCAACGCCCAGGGGCGCATCTGATTCTCGACCCAATTATTGCAAATCGGTAGATTGCCATCATCCAAATAGCGGCTTAAAGCTGGCCAACGCTTCAGAGTGTAATTGATAGCCTTGGCAATTGGAGAACTCGACGGCACCGTCAGATAGAGATGGATCCGGAAATTTGAACAACTCCTATAAGTGATACTCTGCTCCTCAAATGATGTTATAAACATCAATATATGGAGTATTTTATGGCACGTAGACCAAGAAGAAATCATTCAAACGACTTTAAGGCTAAGGTAGCACTTGCTGCGATCAAAGCAGAAAAAACACTTGCTGAATTGAGTTCTGAGTTTGATGTTCATCAAAACCAAATTATTGACTGGAAAAATCAATTGATCTCAGCTTCCTCACAAGCTTTCGATCAATCAAAAGCTCCATCAGAACCTCCCATTGATCTTAAAAAGTTACATGCAAAAATCGGTGAGCAGGCATTAGAAATTGATTTTTTAGAAGGTGTGTTGAAGAAACTGGGCCGCTTCAACCACAAAAGTTAATCGATCACTCACTTCAGATTTCAGTATCTAAACAAGCTAAGTTACTGAAAGTCTCTCGTGGTTGTTATTATTATCGCCCAAAACCTGTTAGCTCATCAGATCTGAAGCTGATGCGATGTATTGATGAATTACATATGCAATATCCTTTTGCAGGCAGTCGTATGATGCGTGATTTGTTGAATCGTCAAGGGCATCATATAGGACGACGTCATACACGTACTTTAATGAAGAAAATGGGTATTCAGGCGTTATATTGCAAACCAAATTTAAGCCAGGCTAATCAAGCTCACCGTAAATATCCATATCTGCTCAAAGGATTGGCTATTCAGCGCAGTAATCAAGTGTGGTCTACTGATATAACGTATATCCCTATGGCAAAAGGCTTTGTTTATTTATGTGCTGTGATTGATTGGCATAGCCGCAAGGTACTTGCGCATAGGGTATCGATTAGTATGGAGGTGGATTTTTGTATTTCGGCTT
>NZ_VPBA01000010.1:0-96682 GCF_013418945.1 Acinetobacter sp. YH12112
TATTTCGATCTTCTTGTGAGGTTTTAATTCTAGGTCGCTGTGGCTTCGGCATCTGTTTGGGTCGTCCTTTGGGCTTAGATTTTAAGCCATCTATACCGTGTGCCTGATATTTGCGCAACCATGTAGAAAGAGTTCCAACTTCTTTTAATTTAAAAAATCTTAAAGCATCGATAAGTGACAAGCCATCATTCAATATTTTAAGAACAACTTTAAGTTTGAACTCTGTAGAGTAGGTTATGCGATGAGATTGAGGTTTCAAGCCGTCTTCGCCAAGAGTCTGGTATATAGCAACCCATTGTCGAATAGTAGCTCTGTCTAATTTATATTTATTAGCTGTTTTTCTAAACCCATCATCATTTTTATTTGATAAATAATTTTGAACAACTTCAAGTTTAAACTGTTGAGAATATTTAGCCATAGAAAAGCACCCTTCAAATTGGACTAAGAGTGTCCAACTTTCGGGGTGCAGATCAGCTCCGGCGTGTTTTTTTTGGCTTGATAGAAGGTTCAACGATCTTCGAACGAGTCGATTACCTCACCCTATCTTTATAAGTTAATGAAATTCCCGATCTGGTCGATTGGCTTCAACTTCTTCAATCACTTCATCTTCTAATTTTAATTTCACAATACCCTGCGAGTTGGTCAGCTTTTGCTGGGTCTGAATCCGTTTAATCATTTTTTCCAGCACACCAATCAGTTCCGGATATTCAAAGTTTTGCACTTCATCCAGATTTAGTAACAGATGGAAACCTTTGTATTCATAGTCAAACCAGCGCTGATAATCGGATTTTCTGGCTGCATATTTTTCCATCACCTGCCAGGTTTTCACCGGACCCTGAATACCTTTCAGGAAAATTGGCGCTTTCGGCGCACACAGATAATCATTTTTCACCAGTTGATAGGTATCATCTGACAGCAGGATTTCATCAACTTCGGCTGCGCTTTGCAAACGCGCTGCCAGATTGGCATCGCGGCCGACAATGGTATAGGCCATCCGATGCGCCGCACCATAGTTACCCACGTGGCAATAACCGGTACTGATGCCCATGCGGATATGTAGCGGCGGATAACCCATTTTAATCCAGCGTTCACGCAGCAGTTTCATTTGCTGGCGCATGGCAATAGCCATTTCAACGCAGGTCTTGGCATCATTTTCTACACCCTGACTGCTTGGATCACCAAAGAAAATTAGGATAGCATCGCCCATAAACTTATCGACCGTGGCTTCATACTGCTTGGCAATTTCAGTCATATGACTCAAATAATCATTCAGCAGGTAGGCTAAATCGTCTGGAATCAGGGTTTCAGACAGTTCGGTAAAGCCCTGAATATCGGAAAAGAAGATGGTGAGTTTTTTACGTTTATATTCAATTTTGGCTTCTGACTCGCCTTTCATGATCGAGTGCCAGAGCTGAAGCGGCGCATAACGGCTCAACTGGTTGGCAAACTCCATATAGCGGTTCATTTGCTGATAATAATGTTCACGCTTATGGTTAGAGGCACGAATCCGGCGGGTCTGATAAACACTACCCATCCCGAAATACACGATCATGCACAGGAAGGCCAGAATGGTCAGCTCATTGGTGGTGTATTCAAAATATTCACCAAAGCCAAATACGAAAATATTGCACAGATAGAATACCGACGCTGCAAATAAAGCCGCCAGCGACACCAAAAAGAACGACACTTTGACGTTAATGGCGGTATACAGCAAGGCAAAAATAGCCGCAAAGGTCAGGACCAGATTTAAATGCACAGCCGACAGACAGATGGCCACAATCATAATATCTATAATAAATAAGATATTTCTTTTAATCTGATAGTTATATTTAGATTGTAGCCAGCGCGACAGTTTCGGGGTAATAAACAGCAAAAATGCCAATAAAACCGGAATATAAATTTGGTACTGGGTGTCTGGATAGGTGTAATGATAGACAATCAGGATCAGCGATAAACTGGCATAGCCCATAACCCGATGCAGGTAATCAAATTGTGTAGGATCTCGATCCATCCAATAACCTAGTGACACCGTACTCTACTCTCCTTAGCGGATCTGGTCACACCATACATCCCTGCATGATGCAAACACGAATATCAGTCCATTCGCCAGTCAAATGGCATATCGCCCTGACCGCGCAATGCCAACATTAGCGTTTGGCGCATATGGTTCAGCACTTCACTGTTATACGGTACTGCTGGTGTTCCCCAGACCGGTTTTGGCCATGCCACATCATTTTGATAACGCACCACATGATGGAAATGTAATTGTGGCACCATGTTACCCAGTGCAGCGACATTCATTTTATCGGCACGGAATACACGTGACAGTTGGCTAGATAACCAGCTCGATTCACGCAGGAACTGTTCCTGGTCGGCCTGGCTTAATTCATAGAGTTCGGTAATGCCCGGCACACGTGGAATAAGAATGAGCCAAGGAAATTGCATATCATTCATTAAACGACATGTTGACAGGGGAAAGTCGCCTACAAAAAAAGTATCTTGAGCAAGTTGTGGATGCAAACTAAACATATCTTTATAAATGACGCAAATTAGAATGATGGCTAATACTATCACATCCCAAAGGACGTGAATATTCTATAACGGCCGTTTCACCACAAATAACACACTATTTGCAGCCAGCCAGAGCAATCCCCTATCTTCAATAAATTTCCTTAAATAATCAAGACTTCTTTGCGCAGTCAGCGATTAAATAAACAGCAGGAATTGCATCAGGACTGAGCGCTGACTCAGGCTGGCAGCTCACGCAGCAGTTGCTCCAGCAAATCGGAAATAAACTGAATCCGTTTTTGATGTTCATCCAGCAATACCATCACTTTTAAACGCTGTCCGCCATCCATCCGGAAATAGGTCGGATGTTTTTGCATCATCTGGATAATACTAATGGCCTGCACCGGGGTATCTGGTGAAAACTCGATATTGCCGCCATTAGCACCCACATCAATTTTGGTAATACCAAGCTGCTCGGCTTTCAGACGCAGCTGATGCACGGCAAATAGCTGTTTTACCGGTTGTGGTGGAATACCAAAACGGTCAATCAGTTCCATACGGATGTTGTCGAGTTTTTCCTGTGTATCGGTATTGCTGATACGTTTATAGAATAATAAACGCTGATGCACATCGCCCAGATACTCATCCGGAATCAAGGCTGGCATGTGCAGGTTGATTTCCGCTGTTAACGACAACGGCGCATCGAAATTTGGGGTTTTGCCTTTTTGAATGGCTTTGGTGGCTTTTTCCAGCATTTCCATATACAGGCTATAACCAATGGCCTGCATCGAACCGCTTTGCTGTTCCCCGAGAAGTTCACCGGCACCACGAATTTCCAGATCTTCGGTGGCCAGCATAAAACCGGCACCCAAGGTCGATGCACGCTGAATCGCATCCAGACGTTTTTCAGCATCACCTTTTAAGCCTTTAATCGACGGCACCAGCAAATAGGCATAAGCCTGATGGTGCGAACGTCCGACCCGGCCGCGTAGCTGGTGTAATTGCGCCAGGCCGAGCTTGTCGGCGCGTTCAATTAAAATGGTATTGGCATTCGGGACATCAATCCCGGTTTCAATAATGGTGGAACAGACCAGCACATTATATTCTTTATGATAGAACTGCTGCATCACCTGCTCCAGTTCACGCTCACGCATCTGGCCATGTGCGACTGCTACCCGTGCTTCCGGCACCAGCTGGCGGATATTTTCTGCTGCACGTTCAATGGTATCGACTTCATTATGCAGGAAATAGACCTGACCGCCACGCAGCAATTCACGCAGAATCGCTTCTTTGACTGAATCACCAGTCTGTTCCTGCACAAAGGTTTTCACGGCTAAACGACGCGCAGGTGGTGTGGCAATGATGGATAAATCTCGCATACCACTAAAGGCCATATTCAGGGTACGTGGAATAGGGGTTGCCGTTAAGGTCAGCATATCCACATCGGCGCGCAAGGCTTTAATCCGCTCTTTATCGCGCACACCAAAACGGTGTTCTTCATCGACAATCATCAGGCCCAGCTGTTTGAACTGGACATTTTCCTGCAAAATTTTATGCGTACCAATCACAATATCGACTTTGCCTTCGGCCAAATCTTCAATAATTTTAGTATGGGTTTTGGATGAACCAAAACGCGACAGGACTTCAATACGCACCGGCCAGTCGGCAAAACGGTCTTTAAAGGATTCATAATGCTGCTGTGCCAGCAAGGTGGTCGGTACCAAGACCGCTACCTGTTTATTATTTTGCACCGCGACAAAGGCGGCACGCATGGCCACTTCGGTTTTACCAAAGCCAACATCCCCACAGACCAGACGGTCCATCGGTTTTGCCTGCTGCATATCATATAAGGTTGCTTCAATGGCATTGGCCTGATCCAGGGTTTCTTCATAAGCAAACCCGGACGCAAACTGCATATACAGTTTTTCATCCAGCTCAAAGGCATAGCCCGGCTTGGACTGACGGCGTGCCTGTATATGCAGCAATTCGGCTGCAACATCGTGAATCTGCTCTAAAGCCTTGCGCTTGGCCTTGTTCCAGGCATCAGTGCCGAGTTTATGTAGTGGTGCCAAATCCGGATCGCCACCACTATAGCGGCTAATTAAATGCAAATTAGTCACCGGCACATAGACTTTAGCGCCATCGGCATAATCGAGCTGCAAGAATTCATGATCCTGCTGATCAATTTCCAGCGTCACCAGTCCGGCATAACGCCCCACACCGTGATCAATATGTACCACCGGTGCACCAATACTCAGCTCGGTCAGACTGCGAATTAAAAACTCTTCCGAGACTTCCTGCTGACGTTTACGCCGACGCTGAACCACACGATGTTCATAAAGCTGATTTTCCGAAATGACCGAAAGCTGGCCCTGAATTACCAGACCACGATCTAAAGGAGCGTTGGTAATGGCAACGGCATATAAAGATTTCTGGAATTCAGCAAAGTTCTCAACGGTTGGGATTTCTCCCAGACTGGAACGCAGCGCATCTTTTAAGGTTTCACGGCGACCGGCACTTTCTGCGACCAGCAACACCGGATGATTGGCCGCGTTAATATACTCTTTGACCAGACTGAACGGTTTTTCCCGTTTCGGATCGACCGGCAGTTTAGGTGGTGCTTCAGTGGCCAGATTTACCACACCGGCTTTTTCAGCAAAATGATCTGCCGAGGCGATGATGCGGCCAAACTGGTTTAACTGTCCCAGCACCTGCTGAGGTGATAAAAACAGTTGCTCGGGCGGTAAAATAGGCTGGTCAATATTATGCCGGCGATCTTCATAACGGCGGTTTACGTCTTGCCAGAAGCTGTTTAAACCTTCTTCCAGTCCCTTATCTGTAATGACAATGCCATTCTCAGGTAAGTGCGCCATTAAGGTACTTTCGGCAGCCATTGCCTGAGCGCTAAAGAATAATGGAAAATAGAACTCTATCCCTGGCGAGGCAATGCCATCGAGCACATCCTGATACACCGGGCTTTTCTTTGGATTTGCACTTGGGAATAATTCTGCATAACGATCGCGGAACAGCGAACGGCCTTCTTTTAAAGGAAACTCTTTGGCGGGTAGTACTGAAAATTGCTGAATGGTTTGGGTGGTCCGCTGGGTTTCCGGATCAAAAAACTTCAGGCTTTCAATTTCATCATCAAACAGGTCAATCCGGATTGGTGCTTCTTGCCCTGAAGCAAAAATATCCATAATACTGCCGCGCACCGCAAATTCACCATGGTCATAGACTGTATCGACCAGATGATAACCAGCCTGAATCAGGCGTTTCTTTTGCTGTTCCAGTTCAAACTTCTGGCCAACCTGAATATCAAAATGCTCACCTAAGACCCAAGAGGTTGGCGCCACACGCTGCGCCAGGGTTGCAGCCGACACCAGCAGTACGCCCTGCTGTGGCATATTCGATAAAATCGCCAGACGCTCAGAGACAATATCCTGATGCGGCGATAAACGGTCATAAGGTAAAATTTCCCAATCCGGGAAAATGGTCGGTTGAATACCATAAAACTCAAATTCGCTTTCCAACTGCCCCAAATGCTGGCTGTTACGCGCCACCACAATCAATAACTGTTTATGCAGGGTGCTCAGCTGCTTGATCAGCAAGGCCGCGGATGAGCCCTGCAAATTGCCCACCCAGCGTTTTTCGCCCGTTTTTAATTGTTTCAGATTGAGTTGGGAGCTTTCGTGTTGGAACATGTATATAGCTTTTAGGTCTAATCAACATGCGGCTTATACTAACACGAGCATTTCCATCCATTACGTTAATTTTTCTTAATCTTTATCTGAAAAATGAGACTGCATCTAGCTGAAAAGATGGATTGAAGCTTACTTTTTCTCACGCAAGAACTGACGATAATAATCATTCAGGCGTTTCACGATACTTTTAAACTGCAACAGGTTTTCTTCTGTGTTGCCCAAACGCGTCACAAAGCTTTGCGTGGCAATTTCCAGATCAATTTTTTCATTGATCAGCATGGCGGTAAAATACAGTTCTTTCAGGTCATCAAAACGGTTCATACGCCGATTAGACAAATACTCCAGCCGCTCCGATAAAGCATCATTCAGCACAATACCATCGACGATATAGCCGTGTTGCGGATCAAACTGAATCTGATGTTCAGCCAGAAATTCTGCTTCTGGAGAGGGCTTGCTTTTAAACAGTTGCGCCACTTTATTGAACATATGGTTATATCCTGAAATTCGCTGTGCCTAGTGTATCTGCTTTAGCATGGAGATCCAGCGTTTGAACGCGGATATCTTCATAAAAACAAAAAAGCATCCGAAGATGCTTTTAACTTGAGAGTTTTAACCATACTGGCGCTGTAAATAATGCACAATATCATCCGATTCAAACATATGAGCGCCGGTATTCGGATCAACCAGATAAGGCACCTGAATATTCTCTCCCATCAGTGCCAAGACTTTCTCACGTTTACCGCCCTTTAAAGGTACATATTTACCTGGCTTTAAACGTAATTTGGCCAGCCCCTGATCCTGCCAGCGCTCTTTGGCCACATTATGGAAAATAAAAGGCAATTCCAGCTCGGTTAAGGTACTGCGCACAATGCGCGTATACGGACTGGCTTCAAAACCCCACAGCTCCAGCAGTTGCTCTGGCGCCGCACGGTTTTTAATCTTTTTCTTGACCCAGACCCCACGTGCGCCATTGAGCAACGTACCAACAAAGGCCACAAATGGAATTTTTGGATAATGTGCATAGCGCCGCGGGGTTTTCCCGCTTTTGCCATAGTGTTTAAACAGATGATGAATAATCTGCTGCGATTCGTAGAGATGATCTCCAGTATTTTCATCTACCAGAAATGGAAATTGCAGTTTACCGCCCAATTCCTTGACCTGCGGACGGTATTTTTTACCGCCTTTAGGACAGGGATAGACTTCATAATCCAGATTCAGCAAGGTCATGACTTCGCGTACACGTCGACAAAATGGTGAACCTTCAAACTCATACAACTTGAGCGGCTGCTCTGGTTGCTTGGGAAATGCTGTGCCATTGCTTCCGCGCCCGCCTTCGGTCAAAGCAGAAGCCAATGCCTGTACCACTTTAATTTGATGATGCAACATCATGACCTTCCTGTTCTTGTTATGTTCTAGAAGATGAATGCCGAATCGGGTTGATTACAGCTCCACCAATGCTTCTTTGGACACCACAATACCATTATTATCGGCATAAATATAATCACCCGACTGAATATTCACGCCGCCAAAGCTGAGTGGAATATCGACCTCGCCCACGCCTTTACGGTTACTTTTTTGTGGAATTGCTGCCAGCGCATGTACGCCTAAATCCAGTTCAGCAATGGCATCGACATCACGTACACAACCGTAAATAATCACACCATTCCAGTTGTTTTTTACTGCAGATTCGGCAATCAGGTCACCCATAAGTGCACAGCGCATTGACGCACCACCATCCACCACCAGCACTTTGCCCCGGCCTTCAGTCGCCAGTAATTCTTTTACACGCGAATTATCTTCAAAGCATTTTACCGTCACCACCTGACCGCCAAAACTTTTACGCGCGCCATAGCTTTTGAAAAATTTGCCATCCATTGATGGGGTGACCACTTGCAGCTGTTTATCCGGGTTATCATCCAGCAAATCACAAGTAACGAAAGCGACTGTAGACACGTGTGTTTCCCTCATTTTGTATGTTGTATGCGTAAATTATCATAAATTTCAAACTTTTCAGTTTGAGTTAAGGCAGCCTCGACCATAGTATGAGCCACCTGCCCGGCTGTCACTGGCCGATGTTTAAAATTTTTAGGCAAAAAAGATGAACAGCGCTGAAACAGCTGCTGTGACAGATCTTCCAGAAAACGTGCATCCTGACGCTCGCCTAGCAATAACGATGGGCGCAGCAGTGAAACTTTGCTTAAAGATAAGTTCTGAATGTACTGTTCCAGTTCACCTTTGACCCGATTATAAAAAAATGGCGATCTGGCATTGGCCCCCAAGGCACTGACCAGCAGATAATGGGCAGAGGTTTGCTGCAACAGCTCGGCAAAATGGGCATTGATAGTAAAGTCGGTCGCATAAAAGTTATCTTTTGAGCCGGCTTTTTTCAGGGTGGTACCCAAACAGCTAAAGCCATGACTATGCTCGCTGACATCCTGATCATTCAGCATCAGTAAATCTTCCAGCACCAATGGCTGTACTTTGGCCATCTGTTCAAAGGCTGCATCCGGACGACGCACCACCGCTGTAACCTGCTGACAGGCAGGATGATCATTTAAGGCAGAAACCAGTGCCCGACCGACCAAACCGGTCGATCCTATGACAATGGCTTTTTTTATGATTTGAGTCATTTTTTATCCAATATTCAGGCACTCACACTAATCTAACGTTTTCTTTCATTTTTTTCTGCATCTTAAATGTTGTCAAAGCTTGTCAAGACTTGACTTCGACGCATTGTTTAATCAAAATATGGCACTTGTTTACGGGCTGGTGAAATTCTGCTGATGTGGTTTTCAGTTGAATTGCGGCCCGCCCAGACCAATCTATTTCAAGGAGTGCACGAGTGGCAAACTCTGCTCAAGCTAAAAAACGTGCTCGTCAAAACGTTAAAGCACGTAAACATAACGCAAGCTTGCGTTCTATGGTTCGTACCTATCTTAAACGTACAGTAGCTGCTATCGCTGCTGGTGACTATGCTGTTGCTTCAGAAGCTTACAAAAAAGCTGTACCTGTAATCGACCGCATGGCTGATAAAGGCATCATCCATAAAAATAAAGCTGCTCGTCATAAGAGCCGCTTGAACGCGCAAGTTAAAGCATTAGCTTCTAACTAATCGCAAAGCAGAAAGAGCCCTGATTCAGGGCTTTTTTTGTATCTGTAGATTTTATTTTGGTCCGATCTTATCCTCAATACGTTTACGTCCCGATCGATTCCATCTCAATTCCACACTAAACCGTCTAAAAAACATCTAACCATCACACGACCTACCATCACTAGAAAATAAATCTGTCCCCCTATATTTTTGATTGCCACAACATCCCCCATAAAAAAACACCTCCTAAACTACTTAGAAGGTGTTTATATAATTCAGACTAGAATGTTGAATATGAATTGTTATTTCAGCATCAGTCTTAAGTTTTCTGGGGTTAAATAAGCCAGTTGCAGACTATTATTAGCGCTTAACTGGGTCCATTGCTGGTTAGCCCCACCGGTACAGCCATAGCGGATTAAACGGGCACGATTGTCTTTTAAATAGCCATGTTCCAGATCAAAACATTGAGCATCCTGGCGGATGGTTCCGGTTTCTGTATGCATTGTCCACACCTGACTGTCCTGTGTGGTGCTACAGCTGGCCAGTGTTACCACATTGCTGTTATTGCTTAAACACAAATCTATCTCGGCTTTACTATGAATCCGGCCCAAACCATCATAAATCCATTGCTCGGTGTCATCTCCGGTACAGGCGCTTGCACCACTGATATAGACATTTTTCTGACCTGTCGCCAGAGTTTCCACTTTCAAACAGTTATTTCTGTTTTTAAGTAGCGTTGCTTCAGCCAGAAGATCTTCATTGGCCAGTCCCAACTGCGTCACGAAGCCTTCCAGCGCTGTTTGCGCTTCAGGGTTTGCATGCTCCAGATCGGCACGGTAGACATTCATCCAGCGATTCAAACGGTAGATGTTCTGTTGCTGCTGTTCATAACGCTGCAACTGCTGCTGAGCTAGTGCACTCAATTCATGACGATTTTCTGCATAAGAATCATATAGTAATTGTGCAGCTGGCTTTAAAGCGATCACCGCCTGATTGGCCTGTGCTTCCAATTGCTGCTGGAATTCCGGCAATTCCACTTTTCTAAGCGCCGTATAACCATCCTCACGTCCAATTTTTACAGCAGCTGAAATGGCAGTGCCGTATTGAGGAATCGTAAGTGTCGATAATAATTTCTCGGCTTCATTGGCTTTTTTGCAGTACAAATTAACCTGTTGCGGCTGATCTGTAATGGCCAGGTTCACATGCAGCTTATTGGCATTACCACGCATACGATGAGGTGCCAAAGCCACGTTCTGGCTGCGATTGGTATATTGAACATCTAACCAGCAAGCCGCCTGCTCTGCGCCACGCTGTGCAGCCGGCAAATCATAGACATTGCCCCAGTTGCTGCGTGCTGCCGGATACAACACCCCTTGCTGGGTTTCCGGATCATAGCCGCCAATAATGGTAATCACCGGCACCCCAAATAAACGCGGTTTTAAATAATAGCCATCGGCGCTGTTATACCAGACCTCGCTTGAATTCGGCACTTTCGGATAGACCACTTCCATCTGGCGGCTGTCCGGATTCCAGCGTTTATAGCCGGATGGCGAGCTTTCATCCCACACATGACGATTGGTAAAATGCGGCTGGATACGCAAAAAGGTACTATAACCGGTGTAATGGGTATAACGTGAAATACTGCTATTGGTGGCACCGCCTGACATGGCATCCCAACCATACGGATACAGTTTCAGGAAATTTGGCACCCCGTTTTTGCCATCGCCCAGATTGGAGGATTGCCAAGCCAAATTACCGCGCATTTTGTTGCGATAGCCTATATAGCCCCAGCCACTATCGGCATGATGTGCCGACCAGAAATAATTGGTGGTGGTATCATCTACTTTAAAAGAGCCCGGATAATGGCCTAAACCATAATGATGGCCAATTTCATGGCTAAATTCGTTACCCACCGAGTTATACAGGGTCAACATGCCGTTACCGCCACTCAAGCCATGGGTCTGTTCACCATTGCTATATTTACCCCGCGCATGGTGAGTTACCACAGTTTGAGTCAGTTGAGGCTGTTGCTGACTGAGCATCGAAGCACTGGTCACCCCCCAGTTGGCCAAGTTAATTCCCACACTAAAGGTCGATTTCGCCGTGTTTTCGCGCATATCCCCCGAATAAACACCGCCTTCGCCTGCACTTTGACTGTCGTAGATGGTGCCGTTGGCCACCATCACCCGATCCAGCTGAATATCATCATATTTAGCCACCGTCATGTGCGCTGCCGGAATGGTCTGGAAATAGTCTGAGCCTGACTTTTCCGGTTCAAGCAGCATGGCATGCCCTGTTGAATGTGGGGGCGCAGTGAGCAGTCCAATCCGAATATTATTTAGTACCAGTTCACCAGGCGCAGCAAAATCAATCTGCTCTGCCAGTAAATCACCACTGCGGTTTTTGCTGTCAATGATCCGTAATTTTAAGCCCGGACGTACTTCATCCCAGTTTAAGCGCGCTGACCAGGCCCGTTTACTGTAGCGCACTTCTGCACGGCCATCACGATTGCTCTGGTCCGAGGCCGGAATTTGAGTCGGATCAGCCAGGTTGATACGGCGTAACAGCCGTTCATTCTGATACACCTCAACCTGCAGTGCATTAATCTGATCCATCTCCTGCATCGGTGTGATTAATAACAATGCCTCCCGTTCTGCGGTTAAACGTGGCATTTTTTTCTCTTCGTTACCATTCGGGTCAACCACATGGCCTTGGGCAAACTGCACCATCGCCTGCAAAGAACCTGTTAAATCATTACGCACTTCACGTGATTCAGACTGGGCATTAAAATCATAAAAACCCAAAACAGATGGACTTACCACATCTTGCGTTGGCTCAGGATAATGACTTCCATGCAGCGGAGCATCTGGTGCTGTCCCATTGTTCGGCTGTTGACTTTCTCCATCACTACCACCACCGTCACATGCCGTCAGCATAAACGACAATATACTTACACTCAACAAACTAAGCGGAAACTTGATCACACTTTTCACTATTTACTTTACCCCAATGTCAATTTATGACTAAAAATAAAAAAAATAAACACATATTTTTCAATAACTTAATTAAATATATTAAAGTAGTTTAGAGTCCAAAGCAATGTGTTGTACTTTATTGAGCAGATACAGAGAAAGCTAATTTTTATTTTTTAAATGATGAACAAAAATGCAGCAGAAAATAAAATTTTGATTTAGGCGTTTTTTAGACAGACAAGACTCTTGCACCCCCAATAGAAATAGGCGTAGCACATAGTCATTTTAGGTGAATTTTTTTGAGTGTGAGCAAGATATATTAAAGCCAGCCATAGCTCACCTTCACAAACCATCCCCAGCGCAAATTTATATTAAACTTTTTGATGAAACTGCGAGATATCCAAGGTATGTACTTTGCCGCGCCAGATCCATTTCAACTGTGATTCCAGAAAATTTTCACCTTCAAACCAGACAAACAGCCCTTCCATCATTTGTGGCCAGTCTTCCTGTGACACCTCATTACGCCCTGAAATTACCGCAATAATCGCAGCCAGAATGGTGTCATGACTGACCGCCAGACTTAGGCCGCCCGGACTGTTAGGATGAGTGTTATAAATCAGTTCCAGCACATCCACCACGCCATGAATCGGATGTTTCATGCCCGGCAAGGCATTATTGACAAAGCTGTTAATAAAGCCCAACGCACCCTGCTGGCGAAAATACGGACCAGCCTGCTTGATGTCCAGCACAAAACTGCCTGGCTCGACCAGCAAGCCCTGCTCGACAATTTCAATATGATGGGTATTTGGCGCAATATGTACCGAATCTGCGCCTTCAATCATTAAGGCGGCAGTATCGACACAGCGCTGGATTGGACTAGAGATACAATGCTGAATGGCGCGTCCGCTATGGTCAATAAGATAAGCCCCCCATTTTTGCGCCAGTTCACGCCCCGGACCGGTTAACTGCAAATCATAGCCCGCCAGCCCCTGTCCAGCCACATTTTCACGAATGGAATGCCGGGTAAACAAGGTCACGGGAGTATGCACATCGGGCAATAAATCAATTGCCTTTAACATACTCGGTGGAAGCAGCTCTAACGCCATGGATCAAGCCAAATACAAAGGTGTTAAGCCCACTATAGCATGTTGGCAAATTAGCTCAATGTTCATTCGCCATAAGTGCTAGAGCACGCAAGGCAATCTCTTTCATTTCGGCATTTTTATAGGCAATAAAATTGCCATTTAACAGCGTATCACGATGGTTATATAAAAATGGCCGTCCCTGAAAATCAATCAGGCCACCGCCAATCCGTTCAATCAGGCATTGGCCAGCACTAGTGTCCCATTCACTGGTTGGGTGAAAACGCGGATATAAATCCACTTTATCTTCCAGCATCATGCAGAACTTATAAGCACTGCCAGCACGAAAAACCGTATAGTCCTGTTCAATCGTAGCGAGCGCCTGTAGATACTGCTCATAGACCGGTTTATTTTGGCTACTTTGACTTAAACCGACTTGAATCTGCGGACCACTGTCTACATATAGATAGGCGTACCATTGCTGTTGCTGGATATTAAACCGTAGCGGCAGGCCCTGTTTGGGGCAGATATACACCGTTTGCTCGCCCGGAATCGCCAGAATGGCAAAGGTGGTATGAATGCCTTCGACCAGACTCAGGTTAATAGTAAATTCCGGACGTTGATGTAAAAACTCTTTGGTGCCATCGAGTGGATCGAGCAGCCAGAATGTGTTCCACTGCGCCCGATCATAAACTGCGCCTTCTTCTGACAGTAGCGGCACATCTGGAAACTGCTGGGCCAGCTGTTCTGTAATGAAGGCATTCACCCGAAAATCGGCCTGGGTTACGGGCGATTCATCGCTTTTGTGTTCAATATCAAAATCGGCACCGGAACAATAACGCTGATATTCTTCTCGCAAGATTTCACATGCCTGTGTCACAATGGGCATCAGCTGCAAAATCAGTGGATCTTGTGGTGCTGTGGTTTTTTTAAACATAGATAGCCTTATATGTCGAATTATTCTGATCAACCCACCATCATCTTTGACATGGATGGTACGCTGCTTGACCTTGCCTATGATGATTTCATCTGGAATGAGCTGTTACCGGTCCGCTATGCCGAGCTGCATCAATGCAGTCTGGCCGAAAGCCGGGATACCCTGTTCCAGTTTTATCAGGAACACAACCATACCCTCAACTGGTATTCATCGCGCTTCTGGACCAGTAAAGTCGGAGTCGATGTACTGGCCATGCAGATTGAGCACAAACATAAGGTGGCCTTAAGACCGGGCTGTATCGAGCTGCTCGATTATCTAAAAGCCAATGGCTATCCAATCTGGCTGGCCACCAATGCCGACTGCGCCGGACTGGCGTTTAAACTTGAGCAGACTGGTCTAGCTAACTATTTTGATGTCATGATCAGCAGTGAAAGCGTTGGACATGCCAAAGAATTTGTCGAGTTCTGGCAACACCTGGCACAGCAGCATCCTTTTGATCCTGCCCGTTGTTACTTTATTGATGATACCGAAAAAGTACTCAATGGTGCAGCAAAATTCGGTATTCAACAGCTGCTGACCATTCAGCAGCCTTCATCAGGCAAAGCAGCCCGTGTAGACAGCCGTTATCCGATGCTGCATGCGCTGACCGACCTGATTCCCCTATTGCAACACGCTGAGGAAAACAAAATATATGCCTAAATCTGCTCAACACGAAGCTGTAGAAAGCATGCG
This sequence comes from Acinetobacter sp. YH12112, assembly GCF_013418945.1. NCBI lineage: Bacteria > Pseudomonadati > Pseudomonadota > Gammaproteobacteria > Moraxellales > Moraxellaceae > Acinetobacter > Acinetobacter sp. YH12112. Next base: position 15,024 of record NZ_VPBA01000010.1, read on the forward strand.
TATTGACAAGTGGCTCTGGGCGGCCCGCTTTTTTAAAACCCGTTCAATTGCCAAAGCGGCCATTGAAGGCGGCAAGGTGCATCATAATGGTGAGCGCGTCAAAGTTTCCAAGGAAATCCGGGTTGGTATGGAGCTGACCATACAACAGGGCTTTGACCGCAAAACGGTCAAAGTACTGTCTTTATCGGCAGTCCGTGGTCCGGCACCGGTGGCCCAGCAACTTTATGAAGAAACTGAGGTCAGTATTGCTCGTCGGGAATTGATTGCATCACAAAGAAAGTTGCATAATCTAGCACGGCCTGATCATCGTCCAAGTAAAAAAGACCGACGACAAATCAGTAAATTTAAACAAGAAAATGATCAGTCCTATGACCAGTCCTGGTCATATCATGATGATTAATTTTGAGCGTCAGAATGTGTCGCAAGGCCACTGATTTTCATAGAAGAGAAACATAAATTCTGTCACTATACTCGGGTGGAAAGAGTTTGAAGTACATACATCCACTTGAGTATATAGTTTGGTGACATCGTATTGAGGTTGTAAGATGGATGAGAATAAAAGCAAGGCGCTAAATGCTGCCCTAAGCCAGATTGAAAAACAGTTTGGTAAAAACACAGTAATGCGTCTTGGTGACAATACCGTACAGGCTGTAGAAGCAGTATCTACCGGCTCATTAACGCTGGACATCGCGCTCGGTATTGGCGGTTTACCAAAAGGCCGTATTATTGAAATTTATGGCCCTGAATCTTCAGGTAAAACCACAATGACCCTGCAAGCCATTGCGGAATGTCAAAAAGCCGGCGGCACCTGTGCCTTTATTGATGCCGAACATGCTCTTGATCCTCAATATGCACGCAAACTGGGTGTAGATATTGACAACCTGCTGGTTTCACAACCGGACAACGGTGAACAGGCGCTAGAAATTGCAGACATGCTGGTACGTTCAGGCGCAATTGACCTGATCGTTGTCGACTCTGTTGCAGCCCTGACCCCACGTGCCGAAATTGAAGGCGAAATGGGTGATTCACATATGGGCTTGCAGGCTCGTCTGATGAGCCAGGCGCTACGTAAAATTACCGGTAATGCCAAACGTTCTAACTGTATGGTGATCTTCATTAACCAGATCCGTATGAAGATTGGTGTGATGTTTGGTAGCCCGGAAACCACCACTGGTGGTAACGCACTGAAATTCTATGCCTCAGTACGTTTAGATATTCGCCGTGTTGGTCAGGTTAAAGAAGGTGACGAAATTGTCGGCTCTGAAACCAAAGTGAAAGTGGTGAAAAACAAGATGGCACCTCCGTTCCGTGAAGCGCTGTTCCAGATTCTGTACGGCAAAGGTGTGAACCACCTAGGTGAACTGGTCGACCTGGCTGTACAGCAAGAGATTGTACAAAAAGCCGGTGCCTGGTATTCATATCAAGGTGAAAAGATTGGCCAAGGTAAAAACAATACCATTCGCCATCTGGAAGAACATCCTGAACTGGCACAGACCATTGAAAAACTCATTCGTGAACAGCTGTTAACCACAGGCAACGTGGTTGAAGAAAAAGACGAAGAAGAACCTGACTTTTCATTAGATCTGTAAGACTCAACTGTTGAGACTTTAGACATTACACAATACGCCCTACGGGGCGTTTTGTTATTATGCTGATGGCCCTTTTCTGCGAGATGCTTATGTCAGATGCGAAATTCACTAAACTGTTGGACTATGAAACCTTAAAGCAGCAATTTGGCGATGCAGAAGATCAGCCAGCACCATCTGTATCTGCAACTGCCCCGCCTGAATTTGATCCTGAAGAACGTTTATTCGATCATAATAACAGTCAGGAACACAAACCCGGTTTAAGCGGTTCACGTTTGCGCTCTTATGCCTTTGCAGTCCTGACCCGTAAAGAATATTCCAAAGCTGAACTGATTGAGAAACTGGCGCTGTATGCAGAAAACCGTGAAGAAGTGGTCGTCTTGGTCGATGAACTGTCACGCGAGAATTACCAGAGTGACCAGCGTGTGGCCGAAACCCTGCTGTCCAGCCAAAAGCGCAAAGGCAAAGGCCCCAATCAGATTAAAATGAAGCTGAAAAGCAAAAAAATTGATACCGCTTTAATTTCAGAAGAACTGAAAGAAACCGACTGGGTGCAGCAAGCCTACGAATTAAAAGTTAAAAAGTTTGGTCCTGAAGTCACGAAAGACCCAAAACTGAAAGCCAGACAGATCCGCTTTTTAATGTATCGTGGTTTTGAAATGGATGCGATTATGAAGGCGATTAACCGTAAAGCAGAAGATTAAAAAGTGAATTGATAGATATAGATAAGCAGCTGACAAGGATGAAACATCAAAAAATATAGGAAAGACTATCAGAGTTAAATCGAAAGGAAATTAAAAAGAAATATGCTAAGAATTATAAAAATGGTGGCAACCCTACCAGCAAAGCTTCGGCACATCCCACGTCTGCTACCGTTGCTACCTTCCGGTCCTGGCGGGGTTCACAGGGTGAAATTGCGAAGTAACCGGCAGGGCTACCATTGCAGAAACAGAGTATAGACAATTTTATTGAACTTGCAAGTCCTGATTGCGCTTTTATATAAATCAGCCATCTATTTGATTATTAAAAAAACAGTTTGTATTTAATTGGTTATTTTGCAACAGAATTCCGGGAATTTTGACTGACGCCTAATTCATGACAACTTTGTAAAAGCTTATTGCAATTCGGGTTCGGGCCGTTTTTAATGTGCACATGATGATGATTTGGAATGAGCCCTTTCCTGCCCGCTCATTCCCAGTAAAGATAAAAGATGGATATGAAAATGATGCTAAAAAAGCATACACTCTGTGCACTCACCCTGCTCTGCTCTGCGCCAGCACTGGCCAATATTCCCATTGAATCACGCGGCTTAAGTCAGAACAGCGGCAGCGCCAGCACCCCGGCGGCCATTGGCGCCTCCAATAGCGGCGCTCCGGTCACCACCAACCTGAACTGGCAATTGATGCAAAAAAACCAGCAGCTTGAAAATGATATTCGCACCCTGCGTGGCAAAATGGAAGAACAGGAAAACGAGATTGCCCAGCTCAAGCATGAACTGACCAACCGTTATACCGATTTAGACCAGCGTCTTGAACTGCTCAATCAGAAAATTGATCCGGAAGCAGCACCTGCTGTAGAGGAGGATAATCAACAGGATAGTTCTCCCAGTACAGCCAGCAGCAGCCAACCCACCAGTAACCCCGTAAATAATACCGCTGCCCCAGCACCAGCAGCGACCACCGTGGTTAGCACACAAAGCTCGACGGAAGAACTGGAAAAAGCCGCCTATACCATCGCTTTGGATGCCTATAAACAAGGCGGGGCCAAAAAAGCCATTGCCCCGATGCAGAACTTTATTAAAAACCATCCGAATAGCGTGTATATCAGCAATGCCTATTTCTGGCTGGCCGAGTTTAATCTGGCAATTGAACCAACCAATTACAGCGAAGCCAAAAAGAATTTTGAAATTGTTGCCAGCAAATATCCAAATTCGTCTAAAGCCTCCAATGCGGTGTATCGCCTGTATAGCATTGCCAAAAATGTCGACAAGAATGATGCACTGGCCGCGCAGTATCGTAGCACCCTGCTGACCAAATACCCATCTTCCCAGGAAGCAGGCTTTGTGAAAAGCTCATAACCAAAAAGCCTCAGATGAGGCTTTTTTATAACAGCAGGATCGTGTTTAACGATGGGTATGTACCGACATGACAATGCCCATCCCGGCCAGCAAACTGACCACAGCCGTACCGCCATAGCTCATTAACGGTAATGGATCGCCGGTTACCGGTAAAATCCCGCTGACCATGCCGGAATTTAGAAACACAAAGAAGAAGAAGGTCAAGCCAACTGCGCCGGCATATAGGCGGCCGAAATTATGAAAACAGCTCAAGCTGATAATCAGGCAGCGGATAATAATTGCAGCAAACAGTGCAAACAGTAAAAACACCCCAAAGAAGCCAAATTCTTCAGCATAGGTCGACATAATAAAGTCGGTATGATGCTCCGGCAAATAACCCAAATGCGACTGGGTCCCTTCCAGATAACCCTTACCAGTCAGGCCACCCGAACCAATGGCGATTTTAGATTGAATAATATTCCAGCCTGCGCCGAGTGCATCAGATTCCGGATCAAATAGGGTTAAAATCCGTTTCTTTTGATATTCCTGTAATAAAAACATCCAGGCCAGCGGTGCAACAATGGCCATCGCCGCAAATGCCCCGCCAATTAAACGCCAGGACATACCGCTCAGAAATAATACAAAAATGCCTGGAATAATCAGGCCAATGTTCAAGTCCGGCTGTAGTGCCACCAGCACAAAAGGAATCCCGAGCAGTACCAGCGCACCGACGATTTGCAGAAATTTGGGTGGAAACGGTTTACGGGCAAAATACCAGGCCATCATCAGTGGCATGGTAAATTTCATGAATTCACTGGGCTGCATACTGCCAATACCGGGCAGACTGATCCAGCGTTTGGCACCCATACGGGTTTCACCAATCAGCAGCACCAGTACCAGCATGAGCACGGCCAGGGCATAAAAATAGGGACTGGCGGCCTGATAGACCTTGGGCGGAATCTGCGCACAGATAAACATGGCAATAAAGCCGATACCAAAGCTGATGCCCTGACGCATCACCATCCCCATATCCTGTGCGGTGGCACTATACACCACCATCAGCCCTAAAATTGCATTCAGGATTAGAAAGCATAATAGCCAGGGATCGAGGTGTAGTTTGGTCCAGCGAGAGGTATCGCTTTTAATGCTTCTTCCATCACGTAAAGAGTGACGTAAAAAACGATACTGCTGAGAAGGTATCATTGCGCCCCATTCAATCCAGATAACAAATCATCGGCAATTATAGGATGAACCATGCGCAGAGTGAATCGGAAATACACACCCGACTCATGATTTCAGCAAAGATTTTTTATGCAGTGCTTCCGGCGTGCTGGGCTTGCAGAATTAAACGTGCCAGCTCCAGATCATCGGGATAGGTAATTTTAATATTGTCCGAGCGGCCTTGTACCACCTGTACCGGATAGCCACCATGCTCCAGCGCACAGGCTTCATCGGTAATATTCACCTCTTGCGCCAATGCCTGTTCAATCGCGCGTTTTAGCTCACCTAAGCGCGCCATTTGCGGGGTTTGCGCCTGCCACAGCTGGGCACGGTCTACTGTGGTCTGAATCTGCTGCTGCGTCTCTACGCGCTTGAGGGTGTCACGGACCGGAATGGCCAGAATGGCACTCTGGTTGCTGTGTACCGCCTGATTCACCAGCGCATATAAGTTTTCAACCGCCACACAGGGACGCGCGGCATCATGCACCAGCACCCAGTCTTCATCCGATGCCATAGCAGATAAATACTGCAAGGCATTCAGTACCGAGTTGACCCGCTCTGCGCCACCCAGACAAAAATGAGCTTTATCCTGATGTGCAAACGGCAAACGCTGGGCCACATCATCCTGCACACCAATGGCCAGCACATAACCTGCCAGCGGCAACTGATTTAAACGCGCTACCGTATGCTCCAGCACCGTGTGGTCCTGGATCATCTGATATTGCTTGAGTTCGGATTTGGAAAAGCGACTGCCCGAGCCTGCTGCCGGAATAACGGCCCAAAGTTTATGGTGTAGGGGTTGTTGCAGCTGGCTGTGGTGCTTCATTGGTACGTAAATCTACCTGGGCATTCGGATTGATATAAATCGGCTTATATTGGGTACTGATGGTACTCATCTGTACAAAAGTTTCATGTGGTTTAATTAAGCCCAGATCAAGACGGGCATGTTCTTCGATGGCTTCTACACCATTTTTTAAATCATAAACTTCCGCGGCCAAAACCCGGTTACGTTCTTTTAATTCATTATTGAGTTCGGTTTGTTGTTGTATTTTCTGGGTCAGTTCCTGATGTTCACGATAACCACCTTCACCAAACCAGTATAAATATTGAAACCCTGCGATCAGAACGATCGCAAGGCCCAACAGTACTTTACTCGATTTCGAGTCGAATACACTTAACATTGACATCTGTCGCTTAGTTTAAACCTTTAAACTCAGCTTTACCGCGATATGCAGCATTCGTCAATTCTTCAATACGAAGTAATTGGTTATATTTCGCTACACGGTCAGAACGGCATAGAGAACCAGTTTTGATTTGACCTGCTGCTGTACCTACTGCAAGATCAGCAATGGTCGAATCTTCAGTTTCACCTGAACGGTGAGAAATAACCGTTGAGTAACCATTGGCTTTTGCAAGGTAGATGGCATCTAAAGTTTCAGTCAAGGTACCGATCTGGTTGTATTTAATCAGAATCGAGTTACCCACTTTTTCGTTGATACCGCGTTGCAGGATTTTCGGGTTAGTCACGAACAGGTCATCACCGACCAACTGGATCTTGTCGCCAAGAATTGACGTCAGGTAAGACCAGCCTTCCCAGTCAGATTCATCTAAACCATCTTCAATTGAGATAATTGGGTATTGGTTTACCAGGCCAGCTAAATAGTCAGCAAACTGGTTGCTGGTGAATGCTTTGTTGCCTTCGCCTTCCAGTACGTATTGACCATTCTTGTAGAATTCAGAAGATGCACAGTCAAGCGCAAGCATCATGTCAGAACCTGCTTTGTAGCCAGTCTGTTCAATTGCTTCAAGAATTACGGTAATTGCTTCTTCGTTTGAACGTAAGTTCGGCGCGAAACCACCTTCATCACCTACAGCTGTGTTCAAACCTTTTTTCTTTAATACTGATTTTAACGCGTGGAATACTTCAGCGCCTGAACGTAATGCTTCAGCGAATGAAGTGAAGCCCACTGGCTCAATCATGAACTCTTGGATGTCAACAGTGTTGTCTGCGTGCGCACCACCGTTCAGGATGTTCATCATTGGCACAGGCATAGTCAAAATGGTTTGACCACGTAAATCTGCGATGTATTGGAAAAGAGGAATTTTCTTTTCATCAGCAGCAGCGCGTGCAGCAGCCAACGATACGGCTAGCGTTGCGTTTGCACCTAATTTTTCTTTGTTTTCAGTACCGTCTAAAGCAATCATCGTATTGTCGATGTCTTTTTGCTCAAATACTGATTTACCCACCAGCGCATCACGGATTAGCGTGTTAACGTTGTTTACGGCAGTTTTCACACCTTTACCTAAGTAACGTGCTTTATCGCCATCACGAAGTTCTAAAGCTTCACGAGAACCAGTTGAAGCACCAGATGGTGCACATGCACGGCCAACTACGCCAGATGCTAAGATTACGTCTGCTTCGATGGTTGGGTTACCACGAGAGTCCAAAATTTCACGTGCACGAATGTCAACGATTTGGCTCATGAACAATTCCTCAGTTGATTGAATAATAGATGCTGTTGCGGGCATCAATGAGTATCTAACTTTTTGAATCCTTTAACTAAAGTATCCAATTCTTTTAATTGCGCCAAGAATGGCTCTAATTGTGACAGGCGCAGCGCACACGGGCCATCACATTTGGCCACATCCGGATCTGGATGCGCTTCTAGGAATAAACCTGCAAGCCCGGTCGCCATACCGGCACGCGCCAGTGTGGTGATTTGCGCACGACGACCACCTGCTGAATCGGCACGGCCACCCGGCGTTTGCAGTGCATGGGTCACATCGAAGAAGACCGGTACATTCATCTCTTTCATGATGTCAAAGCCCAGCATATCGACCACCAGATTGTTGTAACCAAAGGCTGAGCCCCGTTCACAAAGAATCAGTTTGTCATTACCGGCTTCCAGACATTTATGTAGAATATGACGCATTTCATGCGGCGCAAGGAATTGGGCTTTTTTAATGTTGATGATGGCCTGTGTTTTGGCCATAGCTTCAACTAAATCGGTCTGACGGCTTAAAAAGGCAGGAAGCTGAATAATGTCAGCAACTTCAGCCACCGGCGCAGCCTGATACGGCTCATGCACGTCGGTGATAATCGGAACATTGAAGTGTTTTTTGATGTCTGCCAGCCACTCAATCCCTTTTTCCAGGCCTGGGCCACGGAACGAGTTCAGGCTTGAACGGTTGGCTTTATCAAAGCTGGCCTTAAAAACGTAAGGAATATTCAAACGTGTGCAGATATCAATATAGGTTTCTGCAATTTCAAAGGCCAAATCTTTGGACTCAAGTACGTTCATGCCGCCGAATAGTACAAATGGCAAGTGGTTTGCCATTTGTATATCGCCTAAACGTACAACTTCTTGTGCTTTTAATTGTGACATTTAAACTTCCTGGTTTATTCCTTTTACCGCTTAGTGCTTGTTTTGGTACTGCTTTTTGGCAGCATCAATAAAGCTTGCAAACAGCGGATGTCCATCACGTGGCGAGCTGGTAAATTCTGGGTGGAATTGTACCGCAATAAACCAAGGATGTTGAGGGATTTCAACTGTTTCCACCAAGTGCTGTACTGGTGAATAACCTGAGATTTTCATGCCTTTTTCTTCAAGAACAGGAATATAACGGTTATTCATTTCATAGCGGTGGCGGTGACGTTCAATAATTTCTGCTGAACCGTACACTTCACAGGTTTTGGTACCTTCAACCAGTTCTGATTTTTGTGCACCTAAACGCATGGTACCGCCGAGGTCAGAATCAACTGAACGCTGCTGTACTTCACCACGCTCATCTAACCATTCGGTAATCAGACCAATTAATGGAGATTTGGTTGAACGGTTAAATTCAGTTGAAGTCGCATCTGCAATACCGGCAACATTACGTGCGTATTCGATCACGGCAAGCTGCATACCTAAACAGATGCCCAGGAATGGAACACCGTTTTCACGTGCATAGCGGATTGCCGCCATTTTGCCTTCAGTACCGCGCTCACCAAAGCCGCCAGGGACCAGAATTGCGTCAGCATCTTTCAGTACGGCTGCAACGTCCTGGCTTTCCAGGTCTTCTGCATTGACATAGTCAATTTGTACTTTGACACGGTTTTGAATACCGGCATGCAATAATGCTTCGTTCACCGATTTATAGGCATCTGGCAGTTCAACGTATTTACCAACCATCGCTACACGTACGGTGTATTCCGGATTCAGTAAGGCTTCAACCACGTTATCCCAGTCAGACAGGTCTGCTTCTGGCACATCAAAACCAAAACGTTCACAGATCAAATCATCAACATCCTGCTCATAGAAGGTACGTGGAATTTGATAAATGGTTTTGGCATCTTTACATACCACCACTGCACGCGCTTCAACGTTGGTGAACAGTGCAATTTTGCGGGTAGTATCTGCGTCTACATCGTGCTCAGTACGGCAGATCAGGATATCTGGCTGAATACCGATTGACAGTAATTCTTTAACCGAGTGCTGGGTTGGCTTGGTTTTTAACTCTGCTGCCGACTTGATGTATGGCAACAGGGTTAAATGCATCAGCATGGTACGTTTATGACCGAGCTCAACCATGAGCTGACGGACCGATTCCATGAATGGGAGAGATTCAATGTCACCGACCGTGCCGCCAATCTCAACGATGGCAACGTCATAACCTTCACCTGCGCGAAGGACACGCTCTTTAATATTATCTGTGATGTGTGGAATCACCTGAACGGTACCGCCCAGATAATCACCACGACGCTCTTTATTTAAGACGTCTTGGTACACGCGACCTGATGTGAAGTTGTTTAACTTCGTCATCTTCGCACGACGCAAGAAACGTTCGTAATAACCCAAGTCTAAGTCAGTTTCAGCACCATCCTCTGTGACAAAAACTTCACCATGTTGGAAAGGACTCATCGTCCCTGGATCGACATTGATGTATGGATCCATTTTGACCATGGTTACTTTCAAACCACGGGCTTCTAAAAGTGCAGCAACTGAAGCAGCTGAAATACCTTTACCTAGTGATGAAACAACACCACCAGTCACGAAAATAAAATGGGTCATTGGGTTTCTCGTACAATCGAGCCTAAACTGGCCTGCAATGTTGCGCAATTTTACTTTACTCTGCACCTATAAAGCAAAGTCATTCCGCATCAATTCATAGAACAATAAACAATTGGCTATTCTATCAGCATTTCCGATAAAAAATTAGATTTTATTCATAGGATTTTCATCTGATTTTTTGCTGTTATAATACGCGCATCTCGTTGAACCCTCCTTTTTTAGATTATGAACAAAAAATTTTTGATTTGTGGTGCAATTGCAACCAGTTTATTCCTGAGTGCCTGTGTTAAAAAAGAAGCACCTCAGGAAGAAGAACAGGTTGAAGTTGAGGTTCAGCAAACTGAGCAGATCACTGAGCCAGCCCAGTTCGAGCCACTTGAAGCAGAAACGCCAGAAGTGTCTGAAACTGAAGCGCCAGTGGAATACGAAGTTGAACGTACTGAAACTGAAAACACCACAACCGAAATTCGTCGTGAAGTGACGCCACGTGAACCTGCGCCAGCCCCTCAGCCAGCTCAGGCCGCTCCTGCTGAAGACAAACCTGTAGAAGCCCGTCCAGCCAACCCGGACCCGGACAGCCAGTCACAAGATGACGCCGTTGCCGCAGCCATTGCAGCAGCGACACCAGCTTTAGAAAACTAATCATCGCTATATTAGATGATTAAAAAAACCCGATTGATATCGGGTTTTTTTATTGCCGGCTTATAAATAAGCTTTTAATTTTTCTACAAGAAAGTCAATAAATAAGCGAATACGTTTTGGCACATAATTCTGTTGATAGTAGACCGCATGTATTTTCTGCTCTTTGATCTGAATTTGATCTTCCAACAAAGCAATAAACCGCCCATCTTGAATATCTTGCTCGACCATAAAACGTGACAAACACGCAATCCCTGCCCCTTGCAATGCCAACTGACGAACCGTTTCTCCATTTGAACATTTAATTTTGGCCTGAATAATTAAAGGCTCATCCTCCAACTGAATAGGCCACGTATTTAAATGTGCAGGCTGACTAAAACCAAGCAAAGTATGTGAGCTTAATTCTGCTGCATTTTTAGGTAGACCATGTTTTTGCGCATAAACAGGACTAGCCACAATATATAACCGACTTTTACAAAGCAGCTTGGCATGTAAGCTGGAATCCGCTAACTCACCAAACCGAATCGCGACATCGGTTTTATGTTCAAGTAAGTCTATAACCTGATCGTGATTGGTAATTTCTATATCAATTTTTGGATAGCGCTGCATAAACTCTTCAATCAGCGGCACTATCACATGCAGCACAAAAGGCGTTGCTGAATCAATCCGAATTAAACCAGACGCCTCAGCATCATTATTTTGCAGGCTTTCTTCAGCTTCGGTCAGATCAAGTAAAATTTTACGTGCCTTTGTCAAAAACTGCTGCCCTTCATAGGTCAACTTGAGCTTCCGTGTCGTTCGCTCTAGCAAAGTCACATTCAACTTTGACTCTAGACGTTGCAAGGCTCGGCTGACACCCGATGTGGTTTGATCCAATTGCTGCGCAGCTTTGACGATAGAGCCACTATCAACAATGCTCACAAAAGCCGTTAATTCTTCTATGGTTGATTTCATGTGTAATTATTGATTAATAGTCAATAATATTTTGCAAATTACCCAGTTTTTAAGCAAGTCTTTTTTCTACAAAATAGCCTCATTCCATGAAACAAGTTATCGAGTAAAAAATGAATATCGTTCCTCAATTCGGCCTAGGTACTTTCCGTTTAACAGGTGACACTGTCATTGAGTCTGTGAAAACTGCACTAGAAGTCGGTTATCGTGCGGTCGATACTGCTCAAATCTATGGTAATGAAGCCGAAGTTGGTCAAGCCATTGAACTCAGTGGTATCAATCGTCAAGATCTTTTTCTCACCACAAAAATCTGGATGGAAAATTACTCAGCAGAAAAATTGATTCCAAGCTTAAAAGAAAGTTTGCATAAACTAAAAACCGATACCGTGAATCTAACCTTGATCCACTGGCCTGCCCCAAGTACAGGTGTAAACATTACAGAACTCATGCAGAACTTATTGCAAGCGAAACAACAAGGTTTGACCGAACACATTGGTATTTCTAACTTCAATATTGAGCTGACTCAACAGGCGATTGAGAGTATTGGGCTAGAAAACATCGCAACCAACCAAATTGAACTCAGTCCTTACCTACAAAACCATCAACTGGTTGATTTCCTCCAAGCACAAAACATTGATGTCACTTCATATATGACACTGGCTTACGGTAAGGTTTTGAATGATCCTGTTTTAATGCACATCGCGCAGCAACATCAAGTATCGACTGCACAAATTAGCTTGGCTTGGGCATTACAACGTGGTTTTGCAGTCATACCTTCTTCAACCAAACGTGAACACTTGATGTCCAACTTAAAGGCGCAAGAGATTCAACTATCGACTGAAGAAATGATGGCAATTACGCAATTAGACCGAAATCAACGTGAAGTTAATCCTGAAGGATTAGCACCGATTTGGGATTGAGCATCGCTATGAAAATTAATTTTCCACTTTTGGCACTTGCAGTGGGTGCTTTTGCCATTGGAACCACCGAGTTTTCACCCATGGGCTTTTTGCCTGAAATTGCCAACGATTTGTCCGTTTCAATTCCACAAGCCGGACTGCTGATTAGTGCCTATGCAGTAGGTGTCATGATTGGGGCTCCGCTCATGACCTTATGGCTGGCACGCTTTCCTAAGAAAACCGCTTTAATCCTATTGATGGCTATTTTCACGATTGGGAATGTGTTGGCGACCGTTGCACCTGATTATATGAGCTTAATGGGTGCACGTTTAATTACCAGTTTAAACCATGGTGCATTCTTTGGCTTAGGTTCGGTGGTGGCGGCCAGTGTTGTGCCTAAAGACAAACAAGCCAGTGCAGTCGCCATGATGTTTATGGGTCTCACCATTGCCAATATTGGCGGTGTGCCACTTGCAACGTGGCTCAGTCAAAATACCAGTTGGCGCATGGCTTTTGCTGCGATTTCAATCTTAGGCATTATGACCATATTGGCACTATGGAAAGCACTCCCACAAGATCACGATGTGGTTAAACCGAATGTAGCAAAAGAATTACGTGTTTTAACACGTGCGCCTGTCGTCCTTGCTTTATTAACCACGGTCATGAGCGCGGGCGCAATGTTTGCGTTATATACCTACATTGCTCCGAGCCTACATGTATTTATGCAGGCATCACCGCAAACCATCACCTTGATGTTGGTGTTAATCGGGATCGGTTTCTCTATTGGTAACCATTTTGGCGGAAAGTTTGCCGATCTATCCCTAGAGAAAACCCTGATAGGCTTCCTTGTACTTTTGATGGTGATGATGCTTGTTTTCCCAGTATTAGCGCAAACAACCGTTGGTGCGGCGATTGGCTTAGTGATTTGGGGTACGGCAGCATTTGCGGTAGTACCACCACTGCAAATGCGCGTCATGTCAGTTGCAGCAGATGCGCCTGGTCTCGCCTCTTCAGTTAACATTGGCGCGTTTAACTTAGGCAATGCCTTAGGTGCCTTTGCAGGTGCAACCGTATTAAGTATGCAACTCAGCTATGCAGCGGTTTCATATGCAGGTGCCGCACTCAGCTTTATGGCCTTAATCTTGGTTTTACTGCAGATGAAGTTCGGTCTCAGCAAGAAAGCCTGTGAAGCCGTTTAAGCCTTACACGACTAAACCAATCAAAAAAAGACCTACACTGCTGTAGGTCTTTTTTATACTTAGTGTTTTTGTTGTTCCAATTTCAAAAAGTCCGCAATCAGCTTGGTTGCCCAAGACTCTGTATTAAGTGCCCCTTCATAGAAGCCACAATGGCTGCCTTTTTTGGTGGTCACCACCATAATATTCGGCATTTGACGGATCATGTCTTTATACGGTTCAAAATTTTTAATGTGACAAACGGGATCATCTTCGGCGTTTAAAATCATCAGGGGAATTTTGACATTCTGGAACACATAAATCGGGTTAATGGCTTTGCTATAACTTTCATAATCATGATAGCCAGCCATCTCAAAATAGGCCTGCTCAAATTCGGCCAGGTTTTGTGCGGTAATGACTTTGGCCAGCGATTTGGTTTTCTGCCAGCTACTCCGATAAGGATCAATAAAGGCCTGAATCACCTTTTTGGTCATGACTTTGCTATAAAACGGATGAACATGATTAAAGCCAATTTCGGTGTCATACCCCGGGCACAATGCAAAGGCAGCTTTAAGTGGTGTTTCATCGCCTTCTTCACCTAAATAACGCACCAGCAAACCGGTGCCTGCCGATGAACCTACGCCATACAGGGCAGAAACTGGAAATTTTTGCTGAATAAACTGGATCTGTTCCCGTAAATCTTCGGTGGAACCAAACAGGCAGATTTTCGGAACCGGCATAGGCAAGTTGGCATGACCACGGCGTAAACATAGGGCAATACGCCAGCCGGTCTGCTGATGTAAATCCCGCACCAGCTCGCTCATGCTCTCGGCAGTGCCAACAATAGTGTGCATTACAATAATGGTTGGGGTGCATGGTGGCAGATGCAGACCGTACCAGGCAATAGCCGTTACACCACCATCGGACATGTTCAGCTGCTCAATGGCATCGTAATGCAGGCGGATGGTTTTTTTCTTGATTAAGTCAAAATAAAGCAGATGCGCATGGGTATTGGACAGCCACGGGGTTGGCCGGTATTTCTGTTTCAGTTGCGGTAAAACATCAATACAGCGCCGGATTTGACCTTCGGGATTAAAGTATAAGGTCGGTTCTGCGGCGCCGGTCCATTCATCAATCAAGCGCTGGGTGAGCTGGGCCATTTTCTGGATCACAAATTTCATGTTTTGTTCCCCCTTTTATGGTTTGGCTTATATCATGCTAGTTCTCTCATGTTATGAAGTCAGTTGAGTTCAGGGCTTAGATCAGGTGGGCATAAATTGTGCCATCCTTTGTCCCATCTCGGCAGCCAGAGCTTCGAGGCCGCTTTTAGGACGAATCATCACTTCAAAATCAATGATCTGACCTTGATCATTGAAGCGGATCATATCAATACCCTTGAGTTTTTTATCTCCCACCTGGGCAGAAAACTCAAGCACAACATTGTTACCGTCTGCAGCATAAAATTCACGGTGATAGCTAAAGTTCTCAAAGACCTGAATTACATTGGTCAGAATAAAAAACACCACCTGCTTGCCGGCATAAGGCTGATAGGCCACCGGAGAACGAAACACCACCTCATCGGCCAGCAGTTCATTCAGGATGGCCATATCACGCTGTTCAAGCATCTGGTGCCAACGGGCAATCGCGGTTTTGGTGATGTGTAAGGTCATTTTGGGGTCCTTTTTTGTTTTGATATTTCATTGCTATATAAACTCCCCCTGAGCAAGTTTTAAAGCATTGCTTTACAACGAAGTGCAAGAAAGGAGGATTTAGGGGAGTTTTTCTACAAGAATCCCTCCCAACCTCCCTTTTTCAAAGGAAGGAGTTGATTCTATTCAGCGAATTCCCTCTGCGTCCAGAAGATGAGCAACCCTGCTGCACAGGGCAGAGGCGGTTATTCACCCTCTCCCCAGCGCTCTTCCATAGGGAGAGGGTGAAGGAATTGCATTAAATTTTCGCCGCCAACTCTGCGCCCTGACGGATTGCGCGTTTGGCATCTAACTCACCGGCTTCCTTGGCACCGCCAATCAGATGCACATTTTTACCCGCAGCTTGCAGCTGATCGTACATAGCAGTATAAGATTCTTGTCCGGCACAGATCACCACATTTTCAACTTCCAACAGCATCGGCTGGTCATTGACCGTAATATGCAGCCCCTGATCATCAATTTTCTGGTAGCTTACGCCGGCCATCATTTTAACGTCACGGTTTTTTAAGCCGGTACGATGAATCCAGCCGGTGGTTTTGCCCAGGCCTGCTCCCACCGAAGATGCTTTACGCTGCAATAAATAGATTTCATGATTGGAGGCTTCTACCTGTGCCGGTTTCAGGCCACCGACATGCTCATATTCGGTATCAATCCCCCATTCATCATAGAATTTTTCCGGATTCAGACTGCCACTTTCACCGGCATGACTTAAGTATTCTGCGGTATCAAAACCAATTCCACCGGCACCAATAATCGCAACCCGTTTCGCCACCGGTCGACGCTCTTTCAGCACATCCAGATAGCTCAGGACTTTTGGATGATCAATTCCTTCAATGTCCAGCTGACGTGGAGTTACCCCTGTTGCCACCACAATCTCGTCAAAACTGCTCTTGCTCAGCTCATCAAAGCTAGCCGTATGATTCAGTTTTAGCTGAATGCGTGGCTGCAACTCAATTTGACGTTTGAAATAACGCAAGGTTTCATAAAATTCTTCTTTGCCCGGAATGGTCTTGGCAATATTAAACTGCCCGCCAATCTGGTTAGAGGCTTCAAAAATGGTGACTTCATGGCCACGATCTGCCGCATAAATTGCAAAGCTTAAACCGGCGGGACCAGCCCCAATTACCGCAATATTTTTTGGCTGGCTCGCTTCTTTAAAGATCAGCTCGGTTTCATGACAGGCACGTGGATTGACCAGACAGGAGGCAATTTTCATGGAGAAAATATGGTCCAGACAGGCCTGGTTACAGGCAATACAGGTATTAATTTCATCGCTACGGCCCTGCTCGGCTTTTACTACAAAATCGGCATCTGCCAAAAATGGACGTGCCATTGACACCATATCGGCCTGACCGGTCGCCAGTACATGCTCTGCCATTTCCGGGGTATTAATCCGGTTGGAGGTGATTAAAGGAATTTTGACTTCACCTTTGAGCTTTTCTGTGACCCAGCTAAAAGCCGCACGCGGCACTTTGGTGGCAATGGTCGGAATACGTGCTTCATGCCAGCCAATACCGGTATTAATAATGGTCGCACCCGCTTTTTCAATTTCTTTGGCCAGCTGCACCACTTCTTCAAAACTTGATCCGCCTTCGACCAGATCCAGCATCGACAGACGATAGATAATAATGAAGTTTTCGCCGACTTCAGCACGGGTACGTTTCACGATTTCAATCGGAAAGCGAATCCGGTTTTCATAGCTACCGCCCCATTCATCATCACGATGATTGGTGCGCTTGGCAATAAACTCGTTAATCAAGTAGCCTTCCGAACCCATAATTTCAACACCGTCATAACCGGCATATTTGGCCAGCTTGGCACAGTTGGCAAAATCGGCAATGGTCTGCTGCACTTCGGCCGAGGTGAGTGCATGCGGTTTAGACGGGTTAATAGGCGCCTGAATCGCGGATGGCGCCACAATATCCGGCTGATAGGAATATCGTCCGGTATGCAAAATCTGCAAGGCGATTTTACCGCCCGCTTCATGCACGGCTTGGGTGACCACTTTATGTTTTTCAGCTTCGGCCAAGGTGTCAAGTTTATTGCCACCTGCAAAGGTTAAGCCGGCATCATTTGGAGAAATCCCGCCGGTTACAATCAGGCCTACGCCGCCTTTGGCACGCTCTGCATAGAATGCTGCCATCCGTGCATAACCATTTGGTGCTTCTTCAAGACCCACGTGCATAGAACCCATAAGTACGCGGTTTTTTAAGGTGGTAAAGCCTAAATCAAGCGGGGCTAACAGATGCGGATAATTCGACATATTCTCTCCTTGGCTGGCCAAAAGCGGGCTATTTTTATGTTAATGCAACTTGTTGCATAAATTTATATGCGAATTTTGACTTTTATGCAACATGTTGCATAATATTTTAGATTCATACTTGCATGATCTCATCTATGTCTTTAGCCCATGTATTACTCACCAGCCTGATTGAAAAACCCAGCACGGGCATTGAACTGGCCCGGCGCTTTGATCGCTCGATGGGCTTTTTCTGGAATGCCACCCATCAGCAGATTTATCGTGAATTAAACAGCATGCTCAGCAAAGGCTGGATTTCCACTTTGGCTGAAGAAGATGCCCAAGGCCGTAAAAAAACCTATCAGGTTGAGGCCGCAGGCCGGGTCGAACTGGCCGACTGGATGGTCAAGCAAGGTCCTCCGGCGCAGCTCCGTGAAGAACTGATGGTGCGTTTACGGGCCGAAGCACAACTCGGCGGTAATGAGGTTTTGCCCGAGCTAGAGCGGCATTTACAGTTGCATCAGGAAAAATTGCAGCTGTATCAGGCCATTTATGCCAAAGACTTTGCCCAGCAGACCGACGAAAATCGTACCTTATATATTCATAAAATGATTTTACAGCTGGGTATCGAGCAGGAAATCGGCTGGATTCGCTGGCTGGAAGCGGTGATTCCGGCGCTAAAAGCTTTTGATCAACAACAATAAAATTTCAAGGAATAAAATCTCATGCCGTATTATGTCATGCCCGATGGCGAAGGTTTATTTGTGCGTGAATTTGGTCAGGGCCAACCGGTGCTGGTGCTGTCCGGTTTGGGCATGCACAGCTGGCAATGGCTGCCGTTTTTGTGGCCGCTACGCAAACAGTTCCGTTTTATTATTCCCGACTGGCGCGGCTTTGGCGGTTCGAAACAGTGCCGTATTCCGGAGCTGGATGCCATTTCCAGCCACTGGCAGGATGTGCAATCCTTAATTCAGCAACTACAGCTGCAACAGTTTATAATCGTTGCCTATTCGATGGGTGCGACCACTGCCATGCATGGTATGCAATATGGACAGCTGGCAGCGCAGTTAAAAGCTTATTTGCATATTGATCAGACCCCGAAAATCATGGTGGATGAACACTGGGCCTATGGCCTGTTTGGCCAGCAGCACAGCCGCTTCAAACAGATCTTATCCGAACTGTCCGCACTATTTACGGAACACGCACATCTTCAGTGGATTCACGATTTAAATAACACAGCCAAAGATCAACTATGTGCTTTATGGATGCAGTTTATTGAGCTGCAAAATAACAACCCGCGCCAGCGAGCCATCTTTTGTAAAATCCTGCAACAGCCACGTTTGCAACATCTGCTATTACCCTCATCTCGACTGGACTATATGGCCTGGTATATCCGCAACTATTTAGAACATGCCGAAGATTATCGCGAGGCTTTAAGCCAGCTGAACTGTCCTACGGTGTTTTTTAGCGGGGTGCAATCGGTGCTCTATCCGGTACAGGGACAAACCCTGATTGCCCAAAGTGTGGCACAGGCACGGCAGGTGTTGTTTGAAAAATCAGGGCATACTCCGCTACTGACTGAGCCGCTGAAATTTGCCCGTGAAATTAAACGCTTTTTGTTGCAGCATCAGTAAGTATCTGCATCAATATTTATAGCGCACTCAATAAAAAAAGCCGAACAGTGTGAGGTTCGGCAAAAAGCAAGTGAAGATTAGCAATCAAGGCAAAGCGCTAGGCAATTTTCCCATCAATAATGCCCTGCTGTTTTAAAGCCTGCAGTTCTTCGGCAGATTTAAAACGGGACAGAATATAGGCCGTATGTTCACCCAGTTGTGGGGGTGCCTGTCGGTATTCGACTGGGGTATCTGACAGCTTGATTGGTGATGCAATCATCCTAAATTGCGCATTTAAACTGTGCGGCAAATTAACCAGCATCTGCCGATGCTGAATTTGTGGCTCAGCCAAGGCATCTTCAATCGAGTTAATTACACCGACCGGCACTTTGACCGCATGAATCCGGCGTACCCATTCCTCTGCATTAATTACAAAATGCAGCAATTCCGGTCTGTGCACGGCCCAGAATTAAAGCATGTACATCATGAGTACCTTCATAGGTATTCACGACTTCCAGATTAACCAGATGACGGGCTACACCAAATTCATCAGAAATCCCGTTACCGCCCATCATGTCACGTGCTAGACGTGCAATATCCAGGGCCTTACCACAGTTATTGCGCTTGATCAGTGAAGTCCCTTCAACTGACGCGATACCTTCATCTTTCATGCGACCAAAACGTAATGCTACCTGTAAACCAAGGGCAATTTCAGTTTGCATATCGGCCAGTTTTTTCTGAATCAGCTGGTTTGCTGCCAATGGACGGCCAAACTGTTTACGGTCCATGGTGTATTGATGTGCGGTATGCCAGCAAAATTCTGCTGCGCCCATCGCACCCCAGGCAATCCCGTAACGGGCACTGTTCAGGCAGGTAAATGGACCTTTCAAGCCACGCACTTCTGGAAATGCATTTTCTTCTGGGACAAAGACGTTATCCATCACAATTTCACCGGTGATCGAGGCACGTAAACCGACTTTGCCATGGATCGCAGGTGCAGACAGCCCTTCCCAGCCTTTTTCCAGAATAAATCCGCGGATGTCACCGACATTGCCTTCAGGTGAAACCTCTTTGGCCCAGACCACAAATACATCGGCAATTGGGCTATTGGTAATCCACATTTTCGCGCCCGTTAAACGGTAACCGCCATCAACTTTTTTGGCACGGGTAATCATGCTGCCCGGGTCAGAACCATGATCAGGTTCGGTCAGACCAAAACAGCCAATATATTCACCAGTCGCCAGTTTCGGTAAATACTTCTGTTTTTGTTCTTCCGAGCCAAATTCATTAATCGGCACCATCACCAGTGAGCTTTGTACACTGGCCATAGAACGGTAACCTGAATCGACACGTTCAACTTCACGGGCAATCAGACCATAGCTGACATAATTTAAACCGGCACCGCCATACTGTTCAGGAATGGTTGGGCCTAGTAAGCCTAGCTCGCCCATTTCACGGAAAATGGTCGGATCGGTTTTTTCATGACGGAACTGTTCTAATACACGTGGCATCAGCTTGTCCTGACAATAGGCTGCAGCAGTATCACGGATCATGCGTTCTTCTGCAGTCAGCTGCTGCTCCAGCAGGAATGGGTCTTGCCAGTCAAAATGTACTTTACGGCCTGAATGTGAATTTACCATTTGATTCATAGCTTCCTCTGCCTGAATAATGTTCTCGTTGTTTGTGTTGATACTATGTGTGAAAAATAATATTTTCAAACGAGATTTTTTAATGCAGATATGCATTCTCCGCATATCTTAAATAAGCATATTCATACTGGAGCTGCGCATCGCGTTAAAACCTGTGAAGAAACAATAAAAAATAACCAAATTGGCGATCATAGCGCCTTCATCTATGCTATTTTCAAATACCTGTGCAGATAAAGGATGATCTGAAATGCGGCGTAATATTCCATCTTTACAGGCCTTGCTCTGCTTTGAGTCGGCAGCCAAACATTGCAGTTATACCCATGCCTCGCAAGAGCTGTTTATTACCCAAAGTGCGGTTTCCCGGCAAATCCAGCAGCTGGAAGAATTTCTTGGCTTAAGCCTGTTTATCCGGACCCGGCATGGAGTCGAACTGACGCCTGCAGGACAGCATTATTATAAAAGTATCAAACCCTATTTACTGGGGCTGGAGCAAAGCACGCTCGATGTGATGTCGCATAAAGGATTAGGTGGCACCTTAAAACTGGGTGTGGTACCAACTTTTGCCACGCGCTGGCTGGTGCCGAAGCTGCATCGTTTTAACCAGCGCTATCCGGAAATTACCATCCATTTGGAAACCAGCACCAAACCGTTTTTATTTAATGAAAATATTTTTGATGCGGCCATTTATGCCGGCACGCAGCAGCAGATTGATCATTGGCCCGGAATCCACACCCATTTTTTAATGAAGGAAGATGTGGTGCCGGTGTGCTCACCGCAGCTGATTGCCCGGCATTTTCCTGCGGCACAAAAAAGCCATCGCTATGGTTATAACCTGGCTGCTGAACAATTACAGCAACTGCCCTTATTACAGCAAACCACACGACCGACCATCTGGCAGGAATGGTTTCAGACCCAGCAGATTGAGCATGCCCATCCGTATGATGGACAGCGTCATGAACTGTTTTCGATGCTGGCTGTGGCCGCCAGTCATGGCATGGGAATGGCGCTCATCCCGCAAATGCTGATTCAGCAGGAATTAACCAGCGGTGAACTGGTACTGGCCTCAGATCAGCAGCTCAGCGGCCGGCGCTCCTATTATCTGGTACATTCCAGTCAGGAAAATTCAGTTTTAATTCAGAAATTTGTAGAATGGATGCAACAGGAAGTCACGCACAGTATCGCCACACAGGAATCTACCTATGCCTAAACTGATTGTTTTCTCCGGTGCCGGAATGAGCGCCGAAAGCGGGATTAATACCTTCCGTGATAGCGATGGATTGTGGGAACAGCATCGGGTGGAAGATGTGGCCACGCCGGAAGCCTGGGCCAAAAATCCGGCGCTGGTGCAGCGTTTTTATAATGAACGGCGCAAAAATATTCTGAATGCCCAGCCCAACGCGGCACATCAATTGATTGCCGAACTGGAACAGTATTTTGATGTGGCTGTTATTACCCAGAATATTGATGATCTGCATGAACGTGCCGGTAGCCAGCAGGTATTACATTTGCATGGCAATATCCGGCTGGCCAAAACTTCCGGACCCGATGCACAAACCACTACCCGCTTTTACCCGATTGAAGGCGCCGAGCTGGATTTGGAACGCGATGTCTGTGATGCGGGTTATCCGCTACGGCCACATGTGGTCTGGTTTGGTGAGGCGGTACCAGCCTATGAACAAGCGATTGAATGGGTGCAGGATGCCGATATTTTTATTGTGATTGGCAGCAGTCTGGCGGTCTACCCGGTGGCCGGTCTGGTTCATGAAATTCCGGCCAGCTGTCAGGCCTTTTATATTGATCCGAAAGCCAATCAGCAGCATTTACCAGCACAATATGAATGTATTGCCGCCACTGCAACCCAAGGTTTGGCACAGTTAAAGCCGCGTCTGCTGGCGGCCCTGTAAGTTGAATCAAAACCATCGGTCAAACACAAAAGGCTCAAAGCCAATACATGACCTTAAGCCTTTATTGTTTTACTGAAGCAGTCAGTGTCTTAACTGACTTGGGCAAAAACCGCTTCCGGTGGTGTTACCTCACTGACCAGATTATGCAGAGCGAAAATTTCATCAAGCTGATCCTGAGTCAGTAATTCCTGCTCCAGTACCACCTGCTGAATGGTTTTGTTTTCAGCAATACACAGTTTCCCGATTTCATCACATTTGGCATGACCTAGAATCGGATCAAGCAAAGTGACAATACCGACGCTACGCATCACCGCATCATGGCAAGCCTGTTCATTGGCCTGAATGCCCTGAATACATTTCTCATCCAGACTTTTCATGGCTTGAGTCAATAACTGGATGGATTCATGAATCGACACGGCAATCACCGGTTCCATCACGTTTAACTGCAACTGCCCGGCTTCGGCCGCCATGGTCACGGTCAGGTCATTGCCAATCACTTTAAAGGCAATCTGGTTCACCACTTCCGGAATGACCGGATTGACCTTGGCCGGCATAATCGAAGAACCGGCCTGCAACTCCGGTAACCGGATTTCCCCCAGACCGGTACGCGGGCCAGAACTTAATAAACGCAGGTCATTACAGATTTTCGATAATTTCACTGCCAGACGTTTCAGTGTGCTGGATAAAATGATGAAAACCCCACAGTCGCTGGTGGCTTCAACATAATCTTCTGCGCCAATTAACGGCAGGCCGCTAATCTCTTTTAAAGCCTGCACCGCTTCCTGGGCATAGCCTTTGGGAGTATTTACACCCGTACCAATCGCGGTAGCGCCGAGGTTAATTTCCAATAACAACTGACGGGTCCGGTCAATCAGTTTTAAATCTTCTTTTAACAAGGTGGCAAAGGCACGGAACTCCTGCCCCAAGGTCATCGGCACGGCATCTTGCAGCTGGGTCCGGCCCATTTTCAGCACATACTGAAATTCAGCTACTTTCTTGTAGAAACTGTCAATCAGGTTACGCATCTGTACGAACAGGTCATCCAGACTGTAATACGTGGCTAAACGCAAGGCTGTCGGATAGACATCATTGGTGGATTGCGACTTATTAACATGATCATTCGGATGAATGGAAAAATAACTGCCTTTTTCCAGACCCAGATACTCTAAGGCGATATTGGCAATCACCTCATTGCTGTTCATGTTAATCGACGTTCCGGCACCGCCCTGATAAACATCTAAAGGGAAATGCGCACGCCATGCAGCAGGCTGTTCAATCAGCTGGTCACAGGCATACTGAATCGCCTCAGCCACCTGCGGGGAGATTTTTTCAAACTGTAAATTGGTTTGTGCAGATGCTTTTTTCAC
The DNA here is from genome assembly GCF_013418945.1 of Acinetobacter sp. YH12112. NCBI lineage: Bacteria > Pseudomonadati > Pseudomonadota > Gammaproteobacteria > Moraxellales > Moraxellaceae > Acinetobacter > Acinetobacter sp. YH12112. The sequence goes on from NZ_VPBA01000010.1 coordinate 39,086, forward strand.
TTGCGCCAAAGCACGAATGAAATGCAGGTTTTCACCGACCTGCTGATTGGAGATCTGGAAGTTCTCCAAGGCACGCAAGGTATGAATACCATAATAACTGTCTGCCGGCACTTCTTTAGCACCTAGCAAATCATGCTCTATTCTTGTTTTCTCTGTCTGAACCGTAATCACACTGTTTACTCACTATTTCGCACCAATATTGTGCATAAGAAAATCTTAAACCTGTGCCAGCCTGAAACTACACAAGATTGATACGCTTTTTGAAATATTTAATTACACATTCTTTCTGAATGTACTGGATGTAACATAATGTAAATTTACTCCATTTTTAAGCCAGATTTAACAGATTCTCTCCATATTTGCAAAAATAAAAATATTCACCGCTTTATTCAAAATTTTGACTTAATAATTTTCCGCTCATTGCAGCCTTTTGCAATTGTATCTAAAGCTACAAACTGCAACATAAGACCGCTATAAATCCCGTCGAAATGTTACAGAACGTAATTTTAATTCCATGCTTGAATCAGCTCCTTGAAAAAATGCGCAAAAAATCATCTCGGATGGATGAACGCTTACAGACAAAGGATGGGCATATGAGTCAACTGAATCCCACATTAATTACCTTTATATTTTATATCGTGGCCATGATCGGTATCGGGCTGTATGCCTACAAGGCCACCACAGATTTCTCGGATTATATTCTTGGGGGCCGCAGTCTGGGCAGCGTGGTGACTGCGCTTTCTGCCGGCGCATCGGATATGAGCGGCTGGCTGCTGATGGGTTTACCCGGTGCAATCTATCTGGCCGGATTATCTGAAGCCTGGATCGCCATCGGCCTGATTATTGGTGCATGGTTAAACTGGCTTCTGGTCGCCGGGCGTTTGCGGGTCCATACCGAAGTACAAAACAATGCCCTGACCCTGCCAGATTATTTCACCAGCCGTTTTGGCGACCGCAAGAAAATCCTGCGCGTCAGTTCAGCACTGGTGATTCTGGTATTTTTCGCGATTTACTGTGCATCCGGCATGGTGGCCGGTGCGCGTTTATTTGAAAGCCTGTTTGGCTGGTCCTATACCACGGCGCTGTGGATTGGCGCGATAGCCACCATCAGCTATGTCTGTATTGGCGGCTTCCTGGCAATTAGCTGGACCGATACCTTCCAGGCCGGACTGATGATTTTTGCCCTGCTGATTACTCCCATCATGACCTATCTGGCACTGGGTGATCATAGCCAGCAGATTGGTCTGTTACTGGAAACTGCACGCCCACATGCCACACAAATGCTGTCCGGTTTAAGTTTTATTGCTATTTTATCTTCCTTGGCATGGGGCTTAGGCTATTTTGGACAACCGCATATTCTGGTCCGCTTTATGGCAGCCGATTCGGTTAAAACCATTCCGGCGGCGCGTAAAATTGGTATGAGCTGGATGATTCTCTGTCTGGGCGGTGCAGTCGGTGCCGGTTTCATTGCCATTGCCTATTTCCAGCAATTTCCAGAACTGGCCGCTGTGGTGAATCAGAACCCGGAAACCGTGTTTATGGAGCTGACCAAAATCCTGTTTAATCCGTGGATTGCCGGGATTATTCTGGCCGCCATTCTAGCCGCGGTCATGAGTACACTCAGCTGCCAGTTACTGGTCTGCTCCAGTACCTTAACTGAAGATTTATACAAGGCTTTTTTACGCAAAAATGCCTCACAAAAAGAGCTGGTCTGGGTCGGCCGTTTTATGGTGTTGTTGATTGCAATGCTGGCAATCTGGCTGGCCAGCAATCCATCGAGTAAAGTCCTAGGTCTAGTGGCCTATGCCTGGGCCGGTTTTGGGGCGGCTTTTGGTCCTCTCATTATTCTGTCGCTGTTCTGGAAACGCATGACCCTGAAAGGCGCGATTGCCGGGATGCTAGTCGGTGCGATGACCGTGATTGTCTGGAAAAATGTCATGGCCGATACCGGACTCTATGAAATTATTCCCGGCTTTATTCTGGCCAGCCTGAGTATTGTAATAGTCAGTCTGCTCGACCGGGCACCAAGTACAGAGGTGATTGAGCGCTTTGAACAGTCAGATGCCGAGTACAAAAAAGCCATGCAGGAAATGAACAGCTAGCACAGCAATCTACCGAATTGATTGATCATCCATAAAAAAAGGAGCTTCGGCTCCTTTTGGGTTTTAACGGAAAATACAGACAAAGATGACGGTTTATTTGGCCTTGTGCTGATATTTCAGTTTCAATTGCGAGCTTTCCTTAATCACTTCCATCACCGGATAACTGCGGGTTTCTTTCACCCCCGGCAACTGCCATAAAATTTGCCCGGAAATCTTACGGAATTCTTCCATATTGGCGCAGCGGATTTTGACTACAAAATCGAAACCACCACTAATCATGTGACATTCCACAATTTCCGGATGCTGCAAAATCGCATCTGAAAATTCCTCCAGTACATTCGGCGTGGTTTTATCCAGCAGAATTTCCACAAATACCACAAAACTGCTATTCAGCAACTCCGGATTCAGCTTGGCTTCATAGCCCAGAATAAAACCATCTTTACTCAGTTTCTGTACCCGCGCCAGCGCAGCAGTTGGCGATAAATTGACGGCTTCTGCCAGTTTAATATTTGAAATCCGGCCATCTTTTTGCAGAATATCCAGAATTTTAATGTCAGTGCGATCCAGGCTCATCATTCCATTCATAATCCGTATTTATCTCTAAAAATAACAAAAATTATAGTGAGTTATTCGGCATATTTTCTGTGATCATAAATTATATAAGGTACACCGTTCAACTAAAATATATCGTCACAGGATGTTGGCATGAACATGATGGATAGCGAAACCCATTTCGACGACGCAAAACCGCATTTGGATTACATCACTGAATTCAAAGAAAAAAATGAGGCAGAAATTGCCATTAATACGGCATGGCGTCGCCCTGAAAGTGAATGTGTCAGCCACTTACTCGAGCACAGTGAAATTCCTGATGCACTGAACAGCCAAATTTATGAGCTGGCTTTTCAGCTGGCCCACTCCCTGCGTGAACGTAAAAATTCCAGCGGTAAAGCCGGTCTGGTGCAAGGCCTGTTGCAAGAGTTCTCCCTCTCTTCACAAGAAGGCATCGCCCTGATGTGTCTGGCCGAAGCGCTATTACGTATTCCCGATACCGCAACCCGTGATCTGCTGATCCGTGACAAGATCAACCAGGGCAACTGGAAAGAGCATTTAGGCCAAAGTAACCTGATGTTTGTAAATGCTGCCGCCTGGGGCTTAATGCTAACCGGCAAGCTGATGGAAACCCCGAAACAGAACAGTTTAAGCGGTATTCTGACTGGCCTGCTGGCGCGCAGTGGCCGTGGCATTATCCGTAAAGCGGTAGATGTGGCGATGCGGATGATGGGTGAGCAGTTCGTGACTGGTGAAACCATTAGCGAAGCCCTGCAACATGCCGAACCCTTAGAAGAAAAAGGTTTCCGTTATTCTTATGACATGCTCGGTGAAGCGGCCCTGACCGAACACGATGCAGAGCGTTATTTTGATGACTATCAAAATGCCATCCATGCCATTGGCCAGGCCTCTAAAGATAAAGATGTTTATACCGGTCCGGGGATTTCGATCAAGCTCTCTGCCCTGCATCCACGTTATCAGCGTGCTCAAATTGACCGCGTACATACCGAACTGTATGACAAGGTGCTGCAACTGGCGGTGCTGGCCAAGGACTACAATATTGGCCTGAATATTGATGCCGAAGAATCTGAACGACTGGAAATGTCGCTAGAGTTGCTGGAGCGTCTGTGTTTTGAACCGGCACTGGATAACTGGAAAGGCATTGGCTTTGTGATTCAGGCCTACCAGAAACGCTGCTTCTATGTGGTAGATTATGTGGTTGATCTGGCCAAACGCAGCCAGAAACGCCTGATGATCCGTCTGGTGAAAGGCGCCTATTGGGACAGCGAAATCAAGAAAGCGCAAATTGATGGCATGTCAGATTATCCAGTGTTTACCCGTAAAGTGCATACCGATCTGTCCTATATTGCCTGCGCGAAAAAATTACTGGCGGCACCGGAACAGATTTATCCGCAGTTTGCGACTCACAATGCTCAAACGCTGGCCACGATTTATCATCTGGCCGATCCAGCGCGCTATTATGCTGGCCAATACGAGTTCCAATGCCTGCATGGTATGGGCGAGCCGTTGTATGAAAATGTGGTCGGCTCGAAACAGCAGCAGAAGCTCGGTGTGCCGTGCCGTATTTATGCGCCGGTCGGTAACCATGAAACCCTGCTGGCCTATCTGGTACGTCGTTTGCTGGAAAATGGTGCCAATACCTCTTTCGTCAACCGTATTGCCGATAAGACCCTGAACATTGAAGATCTGATCGAAAATCCGCATCAGACCATTTTAGCCACAGCTCAACAGGAACAGAAAGTCGGCCAGAAACATCCGGCGATTCCCTTACCACATGAACTGTACGGCGTGCAGCGCGACAACTCTGCTGGACTGGACTTAGCCAATGATCAGGACTTGGCGGCATTAAATACAACCGCGCAGCATCTGCATCAACATCAATGGACTGCCCAGCCGATGGGTGAAGGCTTAACCGCCGAAGACAGTGCCGATGTACACGCAATTTTAAACCCGGCTCAGCATCAGGATATTGTTGGTCATGTGCAGGAAGCCACTGCAGCACAGGTCAATCAGGCGCTGGAAAATGCGGTACAGGCACAAGCCGTCTGGGCCAATATTTCCAAACATGAACGCGCACAATGTCTGGAACGTGCTGCCGATTTAATGCAGGCACGCCTGCAACCGCTCATGCTGCTCCTCTGCCGCGAAAGTGGCAAGACCTATGCCAATGCTATTGCCGAAGTGCGTGAAGCAATTGATTTCCTGCGCTACTATGCCGCACAGATGCGTGATCTGGACATCAATACCCAGATTATTCCGCTAGGGCCGGTGCTATGTATCAGCCCGTGGAATTTCCCGCTGGCGATTTTTAGCGGCCAGATTGCCGCGGCACTGGTGGCTGGCAATACCGTTCTGGCCAAACCGGCCGAGCAGACCCCGCTGATTGCAGCGCAAGCGGTGCAGATTTTATGGGATGCCGGCATTCCGCAAAATGTACTGCAACTGCTGCCGGGACGTGGTGAAACAGTCGGTGCGCAGCTGAGTCAGGATGAACGGATTCAGGGCATTATGTTTACCGGCTCGACTGAAGTCGCCAAAATCCTGAATCAGACCGTGGCCAAACGTTTAAGCCAGACTGGTGGTGCCATTCCGCTCATTGCGGAAACTGGCGGGCAAAACGCCATGATTGTTGATTCTTCAGCCCTGACTGAACAGGTGATTCTGGATGCGGTCAGCTCTGCTTACGACAGTGCCGGTCAGCGCTGCTCTGCCCTGCGAATTCTATGTGTGCAGGAAGATAATGCCGACACGGTACTGACTATGCTCAAAGGTGCCATGCAGCAGTTGCGCGTCGGTAATCCTTATTTGCTGAAAACCGATATTGGCCCGGTGATTGACCTGGAAGCACAGAACAATATTGAGCGTCATATTGAAAAAATGCGCATTAAGGGCTATCCGGTGCATCAGTTGATGTGGAATAAGCAAAGCGATGCAAGCTTGCAACACGGCACTTTTGTACCACCAACGCTGATTGAACTGCCGCATCTGGATGATCTGGAGCGTGAAGTATTTGGCCCGGTACTGCATGTGATTCGCTACCGTTACGGACAGCTTGATCAACTGCTGGCGCAAATCAATGCCAAAGGTTATGGCCTGACCATGGGCTTGCATACCCGTATTGATGAAACCATTCATAGCGTAATTGCCCAGGCCGAAGTCGGCAACCTGTATATCAACCGTAATATTGTTGGTGCGGTGGTCGGGGTGCAACCTTTTGGCGGCGAAGGCCTGTCGGGGACCGGACCTAAGGCCGGTGGACCGCTGTATCTCTACCGCTTAATGCAATACTGCTCGCAGAAAAAACTGGCTCAACCATTTGCGGCGCAGGCTCTGCATCCAGCAGCAATGCCTGCCCTGTATAGCCAACTGGTGGACTGGGTACAGGCCGAGTTCCCGCAGCAGCTGATTCAGCTACCGGAAAAAATTGCCACGGGTCAGAGTTTTAACCTGACTGGCCCAACCGGTGAAAGTAACCAGTATACGATTTTGCCCCGCCATGCCGTGCTATCCCTGGCTGAACAGGAGCTGGATCAGATTCATCAGTTACTGGCGATTTTTGCAGTCGGCAGTCAGCCGGTGGTTCTGGCAGAAAACCGCTTCATGCTGAAATATCTGCCGAAAATGCCGCCAGAGATTGCCCAGCGGATTCGCGTGATCCCAGACTTGCTGCATGGCGATTATGATGCAGTGCTGCATCATGGCAGCTCGGCGCAATTGCTGGAGTTACAGCAAACGGTAGCGCAGCGTGCCGGAGCGATTGTCGGCATCAGCCATCTCAAACCGAATGATCCGAAAATTCCGCTGGAACGTCTGGTGATTGAACGGGCCATCAGCATTAATACTGCTGCAGCTGGAGGGAACGCCAGCCTGATGACGCTGGATTAAAGCCGCTCCTTTTCATGGTGTTATTCCTCTTTGCCAAACCAACTCTCCCTGGTCTCTGTTGGTTTGGCTTTTTTTATCTTTGCTCTCGCAAGTGATCTATTTCCCGGCTTTAATCTGCCGATCTGTTGAGCCGAAGCTCGATTTCTTCCCTCACGCTACCGCAATTTAAGGTTTGCACAGAATATCTTTAGGCATCTGCCTGAAACTTTGTTACCATCCCCTGTTTCAATGGGTTTGTGATTTTTACTGCATATGACTTCATCTTATCAGCAACAACTTGATGCCAAAGTTGCACGTCTTTCTGCACAGTTTGCCGCATTTAATCCTCCAGCGCTGGAGGTGTTTGCCTCGCCTGAACAGCATTTCCGTATGCGTGCAGAATTCCGGATTTGGCATACCGAAGATGACCTGTTTTATGCCATGTTTGAACGCGATGAGCAGCAGAATAAAAAAGTCATTCGAATTGATGAATTTCCAATTGCCGATGCCAGCATCAACCAGTTAATGCCGGTACTGCTGAACGCCTTAAAAGCAGAACCACTGTTATCCAATCGCCTGTTTGAAGTGCATTTTCTGGCAACCTTAAAAGGTGAAATGCTGGTTTCACTGATTTATCGCTGTCCATTAACTGCAGAGTGGGAAGCGCTGGCCAAACAGCTGGCCGAGCAACTACAGATTAAGATTATTGGCCGGAGCCGTGGCCAGAAACTGGTGCTGAGCGATGAGTTTGTGGTGGAAGAACTGCAAGTCTTTGAGCGCCAATATCAATACAAACAGATTGAAAGCAGCTTTACCCAGCCGAATGCGCGCGTTTGCCAGCACATGCTGGAATGGGCCTGTACAGCTGCCGGACGCTCCAATCAGGACCTGTTAGAGCTGTACTGTGGCAATGGTAACTTTACCCTGCCGCTGTCGACCCGTTTTAATCGCGTCTTAGCCACAGAACTGGCCAAATCTTCAGTTTATGCGGCGCAGTGGAATATTGAGCAGAACCAGATTGACAATATTCAGGTGGCGCGTTTATCTGCCGAAGAATTTACCCAGGCCTACAACGGCGAGCGTGAATTCCGCCGTTTGCAGGAAGCCGGCATTGAGATGTCCAGCTATCAGTTTGATACCGTGTTTGTGGACCCACCACGTGCCGGTATTGATGCCGAAACCTTAAAACTGTTGCAGCGTTTTGAGCGGATCATTTATATCTCCTGTAATCCGGATACGCTGCATGACAATTTGCAGACTTTGGCCAACACCCACATGATCACCCAATTTGCCCTGTTTGATCAATTCCCTTATACCCATCATGTGGAATCCGGTGTCTTACTGGAAAAGATCTAAAACAATTTGTTTCAAATTATATTATTCAGCCCGAAAAGGAAGATTTTTTAATCTTCCTTTTTTCTTATAAAAACAAGCAACTTAGTTATAATCAAGGCTTATAGCCATCATAATTACGTTTAAACTGTTACAAGCTATCGAAATTTCTAGAGTCTGTTTGCTGCTTTTATCACTTTAGTCGACTTGCATTAATTTTTAAATTGGCTATATTTCGAGCTATGTTAGGTTGCAAATGAAGGCTCTATGAGTTTTTGGCAAAAGCTGTTCGCTCAGGAACAGCAAAACGAGCATAAGAATCAGATTGCTTGTGTTGAAAATGATTGCTCTTGTAAGACAAATGAACAGCTTCTTGAAGCTTTAGCAAAAGCGACAGATGAAGATGTGATTATCGGTATTAAAAAGGTTCTCGCTTCGCGCGGCTATAGCCGTAAAGAGTTGAATGAACTTCAACATTTACCCCTGCAATAGCAGAGTCTGACCACAGAAAAAGGCATTTAGAATTTCTAGGTGCCTTTTTTTATTGGTCTGATTTTAATCAGATTTCTTAGTTTTGACATTTTTTTCATGTATGCTCAAGGGCTTAGATCAGTCTTGATCGTATTTTTAATTCAATACATAACAATAAGGACACCATGATGAACAACAAAATGATCGGCGCTCTTACCCTTCCACTGCTCTGCCTGGCCCTCACAGGCTGCGACCGTATGCCGGCAGAATGTGAAGAAGCCTGGAACAAAATGGACAGCTTGAGCACAAAAATGGGGCTTTCGGAAGAACAGCGTCAATTCCAGAAAAAACAGTTTGAGGCCGGAATCAAAGAAATGTCGACTGAAGATGCCAAACGCCTCTGCAGCCAGCAAACCCAGACCCTGGGCATTATTGGCCAGTAGATTTTTCTGGCTCAGTCGCGCAGGCTGAATCATCAATATACGCCAGCATCGGGCCAACTGCGCGGTACTGGCGATGGCGTTTTAAGGCCACAATATACACAGAAGACACTGAACCATCCAAGTACAGCGCATTCGGTGTCTTAAGCTGCTGCTGAAACAGCCGGGCAAAGTCATAAAAATTAATTGGCTGCTGGCTAATCATAAAATACAGAGTGGCGTCTTTCAGCCCAACACCATTGCGGATTTTTCTGGAATCGGAATCCGGAATAAAGTTCGGGTTAATTTTTCCATCAATCACCAGCATCGGGCCAGATTGGGTGGCATATTTCGGTTGCACATTGGCCTGCTGATACTGCTGGGTGGTCATCAACAGTGGTTGCTTATCCCAGGCCAGTACGCCATTCGGCTGAATCAGAAAATTGCCCCAGCCTTGGGTCTGGGTATTTAACTTGCTTACCCTCTTGCCCTCTTCAATATACAGCCCGACGGGTGCATAATCGGCATGGAACATCCCGGCATTCATGGCAAACTCTAGCTGCTGGCACGGTTGCAGATCATCCTGGAGCGCAGTGAAATAACGATAGGGCTGCTGCGCCGTATTCTTTAATACCAGCTTCAGCTGCGCCGTCGATCGGATTTCCGTGACATCAAAATCACCCAGCCTATGTTTCAGCTGCCAGCTGTGGATTTGCGGCTGTGCCTGCGCCCAGTTTGCACTGCAAGCACACAGCAGAATCAGCAGTTTTAACAGTGGTTTGGCGGTGACTCGCGCAAAGTACTGTCCTAACTTTTTCATTACAACTGTTCCCTGTTCATCGTTGTATAATTCAGCCATTCTTGTCGCAACCCTGTCGATTCTTGTGCCAAGAAGCAGTACACTAGAGCTTTAAAATACACCTGTCACTTTACTAATGTCACAATGCTCAAGCAGAACACACGGTTCCCTTTAGGGGCGCATCTGATTGTCAAACATTTCGGCTACACCCACCACGGGATTTATGCCGGACGTGGTCGTGTTATTCATTATTCCGGTTTTGCGCATTTATTTAAAAAACATCCCATCGAAATCACCAGCCTGGACAAGTTCAGTCATGGCAAACCGGTGCATGTGCAGCATTATGATCAACCCAAATATAAAGGCCGTAAAGTGGTGCGCCGGATGCGTTCACGGATGCATGAAAATAATTATCACCTGATTATCAACAACTGCGAACATTTATGCACCTGGGCCATTACCGGCGTGGAAAGCAGTCCGCAAGTCTTCCGGATGATGAACCGCTTAACCACCATTGGTTATGTCAGCTCCTTAATGAGCTATATGAACAGCATGATGCTGACCCTGACCACCACCTGTTTTGCCCTGGTGCTGTATATTAAAAAGAAATTGCGCGACAAAGCCAAAATGCAGATGCCGACCCATCTGTTTTATAAACACGATGAAAAGAAATAACACACCGGATCATCTGTAAATCAAATTTTTTTTAATTTAACGTGCTACTTCCTTTCAACGTTTACTTTCCATTTTCAACACCGCATAAAAAAGCCCGCTGAGTCCAGCAGGCTTTTTCAATCATCTAGCAAAATGCGCTTTTATTTGCCCGGTTTGAAGCTGTCTTTTAAGTCCAGAATACGGTTAAACACTGGTGTTTCGCTAGTATGATCATACTGATCTGCCACGAAATAACCTTCACGTTCAAACTGGAAACGATCTTCTGCTTGCGCTTGCGCTAAAGCCGGCTCAATAACCGCTTGTACCACTTTCAATGAGTCCGGATTCAGATTCGCCAGGAAGTCATCGCCGACTTCTGGGTCAGATTCGGTGAACAGACGGTCGTAAATGCGTACTTCGGCTTTCACACCTTTGGTGGCAGATACCCAGTGAATCACGCCTTTCACTTTACGGCCTTCCGGGTTTTTACCTAAAGTTTCAGGGTCGATTGAACATTTCAGCTCAACAACTTCACCGTTGTCATCTTTAATGATTTCGTCGCACTTGATCACATAGGCATGACGTAAACGCACTTCACCGCCCGGAATCAGACGTTTAAAGCCTTTTGGTGGCTCTTCTTCGAAATCTTTACGGTCAATATAGATTTCAGAGGTGAGCGGAATGACACGCTCACCCATATCTACGTTTGGATGGCGCGAATGAGTCAGATCCATTTCTGCTGGCAGATTGGTTAACGTCACTTTTAATGGATTCAGCACGGCCATACCACGCGCTGCGGTATTTTCCAGCGACTGACGGATGCAGTATTCCAGCATTGCCACATCGACGATACCGTCAGACTTCGACACACCAACGCGCTTACAGAAATCACGCAAGCCTTCCGGAGTAAAGCCACGACGACGCATACCCACTACGGTTGGCATACGCGGGTCATCCCAACCCTTAACAAAACCACCTTCTACCAGACGGCGCAGCTTACGCTTTGAAGTAATGGTGTAATCGACGTTTAAACGGCTGGATTCATACTGACGTGGTACTGCCGCTGATTTTACCTTTTCCACCACCCAGTCATAGAACGGACGGTGATCCTGGAATTCAAGCGTACACAGTGAATGAGTAATGCCTTCAATCGCATCGGATAATGGATGCGCATAGTCGTACATCGGGTACATTTTCCATTTGTCACCGGTTTGGTGATGCTCAGAATGCAGCACGCGGTACAAAATTGGGTCACGCATATGTACGTTTGGCGATGCCATATCAATTTTGGCACGCAATACCGCCTGGCCTTCGCCCAGTGCACCATTACGCATCTGTTCAAAACGCGCCAGGTTGTCTTCTACAGACGCGTCACGGTACGGCGAGTTTTTGCCCGGCTCGACAAATGAACCACGATTCAGCTTGATTTCTTCAGGGGTTTGCAAATCGACATAGGCATCACCCTGTTCAATTAACTGCACCGCCCAGCTATACAACTGGTCAAAATAGCTCGACGCATAGCGTGGCTCGCCATTCCAGTTAAAGCCTAACCATTTCACGTCGTTGGCAATACCATCTACATATTCTTGTTCTTCGGCATCCGGGTTGGTATCGTCAAAACGTAAGTTACATAAACCGTTAAATTCTTCGGCAATCCCGAAATTCAGGCAAATTGCTTTCACGTGACCAATATGTAAGTAACCGTTCGGTTCTGGTGGGAAACGTGTGATCACTTTTTCAGTACGGCCTGCTGCCAGATCATCAGTAATGACCTGACGCACAAAATCTAAGCCCGGCTGTTGTTCTTGCTGCGCAGCATCGACAGAGGCATGGTTACTTGGTGTCGGGGTGTTAGGCAGAGATGAAACAGCATCATTCGGCTTCATAGTTAATAAATCACTTCTAGATAAAAATTTAGGATAATTAAAACGCTATTCCCACTTTTTAACAAAGAAAATAACGTTTTTACTTGCCTTGTAGTTTACAGTTTGCTTATGCTTCTCTCAACCAAAAAACCCATGGCTTTTTTGTCCATGATTAGGAGATAACACAATGAGTTTTCCTCAAGTCGAATTAAACACCAACAAAGGTCGTATTGTTCTTGAGCTTAACACTGAAAAAGCACCTAAAACTGCTGAGAACTTCCTTCAATACGTTCGTGACGGTTTCTATGATGGCGTAATTTTCCACCGTGTCATCGATGGTTTCATGATTCAAGGCGGCGGCTTTGATGAAAACTTCAAAGAAAAAGCAACCCGTGATTCAATCGAAAACGAAGCAGACAATGGTCTGAGCAATGACGAAGGTACCATCGCAATGGCGCGTACCCAGGCTCCGCACTCTGCATCTGCTCAATTCTTCATTAACGTGAAAAACAACTCCTTCCTGAACCACACGGGCAAAACTGCACAAGGTTGGGGTTATGCCGTATTTGGTAAAGTTGTTGAAGGTATGGACGTAGTTGCTGAAATCAAAGGCGTACGTACAGGCAACCGTGGTTACCACGCTGATGTTCCACTAGAAAATGTGGTGATTGAATCTGCCAAGATCATTTCTGAATAAGAATCCCTCCCTACCTCCCTTTATTTAAGAGCGTTGGGAGATTCCAAGGAAAAGATTGTGACCTATCTGTTTATTTCAGATTTACATTTGTCACCTGATCACCCTCGACTCGTTCGGGGGTTTTTAGATTTATTACGTGCTTATCAGGATCAAAACACCCAGCTGTATATTTTAGGCGACTGGTTCAATGCCTGGATTGGCGATGACTACACCGCCCCTTGGCTGGATGAAATTGTCAGCGCTTTAAAACAGTTTAATGCCGCAGGCAATCAGCTGTATTTTCAGGTCGGCAACCGCGATTTCGCACTGCATGAGGTTTTTTTACAGCAGTTTAACGGGCAATTATTACCTGAAATTGACACCCTCATTATTGGCCAGACCCGCTATCGTCTGGAACATGGCGATGCCTTGTGCACCGATGATGTGTCCTATCAGCGCTTTAAAAAAGTTATCCGTCATCCGCTCGTACTGTGTCTGTTAAGAAAAACTCCGCTGTCCTTTCGCAGCAAACTGGCCAACGGTTTTCGCAAACAAAGCCGCGCTTCTAAAGAAGTCAAATCATATGAAGTGATGGATGTGAATCCGGCTGCGGTAACGCAGGCTTTGGCCGAGGTGGATGTACTGATTCATGGTCATACCCATCGACCAGCCATCCATGAGCTGAATGGCAAAAAGCGGATTGTGCTGGGGGACTGGCGTGCGCATGAGGCACTGATTCTGGAAATTGATCCTGAACAGCCTACCACTCACCTGCAACTGAAACGCTGGACCTATTAAGCAGCAGGTGGATGACTATAAATCCCCACCTCCTGCATCATCTGTCAGGTTAATAATGACCGCTTAATACCCCCCTTCAGGTTTTACCCAGCTCGCTCCGGTTTTATATTTGGCCAGCAGCTCACGCAAGGAATTCATTAATACGCTGGTATCGACACCGACAGCGACAAATTCGGTACCCAGTTCAATATATTTTTGCGTCACGTCATGTTGAGTCGATAAAATCCCGGCCGCTTTACCCGATGCGCGAATTCGTTGAATTGCATCAACCACTGCGTTTTGCACGTCAGGATGGTTCGGATTGCCTTCATAACCCATAGTGGCAGATAAATCTACTGCGCCAATAAATACCCCATCAATGCCCTCGACTTTTAAGATGTTATCCAGATTTTCCAGCCCTGTAACTGACTCAATCTGAATCAGCAAACAGATATTTTCATGTGCAGTGGCATAATAATCCGGAATACTGTTCCAGCGTGTGGCACGTGCCAAAGCCGCACCTACACCGCGAATCCCTTCCGGTGGATAACGCACTGCTTTAACCATCAGTTCGGCCTGCTCCACGGTTTCCACCATCGGAATCAATAAGGTTTGTGCGCCAATATCCAGCAACTGTTTAATAAGCTGCACACTGCCAATTGGCGGACGGACCACCGCCTGTGACGGATAGGCCGCAATACTTTGCAGCTGGGCCAGTGTGGTTCTTAAATCACTGGGCGCATGTTCCCCATCAATCAGCAACCAGTCATAACCGGCATTGGCCGCAATTTCAGTGCCATAGGCATCGGCCAGACCGACCCATAAACCAATCTGCTGCTGGGTTTTTAATTTATGTTTAAAGTGATTACGATAGTCCATCGACAGGCTCGCTATAGTCCACACCTGTCTCCATTAAATGCCGATTTTTAAAAATTGCCAATATTCAAAACCGCTGTTGTGATTTGATTTAACACTTAATCGGGCAATAACTGAAAATACGATGAGCACATTTTAAGGTTAATTTTGACAATAAAATTGCAGCGAATATGCCATCAAAGCCGTCAAAATGGCGTATGATGCTGAAGGTTCAGCCTTTCTCAATTTATCCTTATTGCTGGAGTATCTTTATGGATTTGCTCGACGTCGTACGCAGCCGCTATACCACCAAAGCCTATGATCCTGCAAAAAAAATTCCTCAAGAGCAGTTTGAACGCTTTCTCGAAATTCTCCGTTTTACCCCCTCTTCTATTAATATCCAGCCTTGGCATTTCTTTATTGCCGAGCATGATGCAGCCAAGCAGCGCATTGCCAAAGCCCTGGTCGGGAAATATGCCTACAATGCGCCTAAAGTCTTAGATTCTTCTCACACCATTTTGTTCTGTACCAAAGCCGATATTAGCGATGAACATCTGGACAATTTGTTGCAGCAAGATGATGTCAGCGGCCGTTTTAAAGATGCCAGCGCCAAGCAGGGCCAGAAAGACAGCCGTAGCGGATATGTGGATTATTACCGCAATGAAAAAGGTGATATTCAGCGCTGGGCCGAAAACCAGACCTTTATTGCCTTGGGTCAGATGTTGCTGGCTGCCGGTATTGAAGGTGTAGATGCCACCCCGATTGGCGGCTTTAATGAACAGATTCTGACAGAAGAACTAGAATTACAGGACAAGGGTTTAATTCCATCGGTGCTGCTGACCTTGGGCTATCGCAGTGAGCAGGACTTTAATGCTAAACTTCCCAAGTCACGCCTGAATAAAGATGAAATTTTCACCAAATTGTAAGAACTACATTACATAATACAGGGACGAAAGTCCCTGATTTCGGCTTGATTTTTGCTTTCCCTTTCACAACACAATAATAATAGACCGGAGAAGAAAGATGTCTATCCTTGCCCAGCTCCCAATGAAGTTTGAATGTCGTCAATGCAATAAACTGTATTTGCATCAATATCAGCAGGAAAAACGCCATTATCCTCATTGTCCGAGCTGCCAGAAAGCCGGTCTGTTACTGGGCATTGCCGAACTTCAGGACCTGATCAAACATCCGCTGATTTTTGCTGCCAGCTTCATCAAATTCAAGCCGTCATCGCATAAGCTAAACACATCACACTGATGATGCCCAGCCCCAGCCCAATGGCGGTGCTGGGTTTTAATTTTTCTTTAAAGAACAGCAAACCGCTGATTACCCCTAAAATTACCACCAGAATATTCATGCCAGCGAACACAACCGCCGGTGAATCTTTTAAAGCCATATGTGCTTTGACATAAAACGCGATATTGGCAAAATTCAGCATCCCCAAAATTAAGCCTGCCACTATATTTTTGCCACTGCCCCAGCTTTTGTGCTGAATCAGAATATACCCCAACGATAAAATAAAAGCGCAGATGAACATTAGGTTCAATACCAGCGCAAACTGCAGGCCTAAACCGGTGGTGTATTTCAGCAACACATCAATCAGCGCATAACCGACCCAGACCAAAGCCAAATACAGCATACCCGCTTGAGCGGACGATGCACCGCCACGATGCGAATATAAAATACACAGTACCGCTGCAATCCCCAACGCAATCCCGACAATTTTCAGGCTATTAAACTGTTCCTGGAAAATAAAATAGGCCGCAGTTAAAGACAGCACCACCGATAGCCGCTGGGCAATTTCGGTTTTTAAAATTCCGGCAGTTTGTAATGCTTTGGCTAAAAACAGGAATACGCTTGGCAATAATACCCCTAAAGCCAGAATCAGCAGCCACGGCGTGTCGGTGAGGGACAGCTGTTGTACATTAGGCTGAAACCACCAAAAACACAGCACACTGGCCGAGGCATAATTCCAGCTGATCATCTGCAAAGGTGAATAGCCGCGATTCTTTGCGACTTTCAAGAGAATCGACACCACCACACTACAAATGGCCGCTGCTAAAATCAGTTCCATGATCTACTCTTATTTATATGCATTATGTGATCTGCTCTGCTGCACTATAGCGGTTCAGATACAGAAAAGCCCACGCAATGTGGGCTTTTTTTATAAATACTTCACCAAGAATTATTTATAACGATCTACCATTTTCTCTAAAGAAATTGGACGGATTTTGTCAGCATTGCCCGCAGTACCAAACGCTTCATAACGTGCAACACAAATATCTTTCATTGCATCGACCGTTTTAGCGAAGAATTTACGTGGGTCAAACTCGCTTGGTTTTTCAGCCATGAAGCGACGCATTGCACCGGTAGAGGCCAGACGCAAGTCGGTGTCGATGTTAATTTTACGCACACCGTGCTTGATCGCTTCAACCAGCTGCTCAACAGGTACACCATAAGTTTCCTTGATGTCACCGCCGTACTGGTTGATCACTGCCAGCCATTCTTGTGGCACAGAACTTGAACCGTGCATCACCAGATGCGTATTTGGCAGTGCCGCATGAATTTCTTTAATACGGTCAATCGCCAGAATATCGCCTGTAGGTGGACGGGTGAATTTGTACGCACCGTGTGAAGTACCCACTGCAATTGCCAGTGCGTCTACATTGGTGTCTGCTACGAAAGAACGTGCTTCTTCAACTGAAGTCAGCAATTGAGAGTGATCCAGTACACCTTCTGCACCGACACCATCTTCTTCGCCGGCCATACCTGTTTCAAGGCTGCCCAGACAACCGATTTCACCTTCAACAGAAACGCCACATGCGTGTGCCATTTGTACCACACGACGGGTCACATCTACGTTGTATTCATATGAGGTTGGAGTTTTACCATCTTCACCCAGTGAACCATCCATCATGACTGATGAGAAGCCCAGCTGGATAGAACGTTGACAGACGTCAGGACTGGTACCGTGATCTTGGTGCATCACCACCGGAATGTGTGGCCATTCTTCAATTGCAGCCAAAATAAGATGACGTAAGAATGGTGCGCCTGCGTACTTACGGGCACCTGCAGATGCCTGTACGATTACAGGTGAATTCGTCGCATCTGCGGCCAACATGATTGCGCGCATTTGTTCTAAGTTGTTTACGTTAAACGCTGGTACGCCGTATCCGTGTTCACCGGCGTGATCCAATAGCTGGCGCATTGAAATAAGAGCCATAATATCCTCCCAGGTAATGCTGCATATTCTACATGGGGATTTGTTTCAATTCAGCAACAAAACGTCGTATTTAAAAAAAATCCCTGCCAATGCAGGGACTTTTATACAAATTACTACAATTTGTGGGACTTTTAGAATTATTGCGCTTCAGATGCTGGTGCTGCTGCGCTGTCTGGGGTTGCGGCATCTGCTGGTGCATTGGCCACTTCTTCAGGCACATCGGTATTGTTTTCATCCAGTACTGGCTGATCAATTGCATCAATCGCCGCTTGCTGTTCTGCAGAAATTTGCTCTGACGCTACAGCTGCTGATGCATCTGCAGTGGTCGCTGTTGCATTGTCGTCTTTTTTAGCACATGCAGTGAAAGCTAAAGATGCAGCAAGTAACGCGGCAAGAGTTAATTTTTGGTTCATCAGAATATCCTACAACCCGGTGATTTTTGATCATAATATTTCAGAAACATGACAGTTTTATGACTAAAAAATGAAGTGCATAAAAAAGGCTGACCGAGGTCAACCTTTTGTCATCTTGCAAGCGTGTGCGAATTAAGCACGTTCTAGCAATACGGCAACTGCTGGTAAGGTCTTGCCTTCTACAAACTCAAGGAAAGCACCGCCACCTGTAGAGATATAACCAATTTTGTCTGCAACTTCATATTTGTCGATGGCAGCCAAGGTGTCACCACCACCTGCAATTGAGAAGCCTTCTGATTCAGCAATCGCTAAAGACAGGGCTTTAGTCCCTTCACCGAACTGATCCACTTCGAATACGCCAACTGGGCCATTCCAGAGAATCGTTTTAGAAGTTTTCAAGATCTCAGCAAATGCTTTTGCCGTTTCTGGACCAACATCCAGAATCATGTCGTTGTCAGCCACATCTTCTACTTTTTTCACGGTTGCTTTGGCAGCTGCCAGTGAACCCAAGAAGTCATCAAAGTTGATTTCAGATGCATCAGCAACTACCACATCCGTTGGAAGTGGTACAGATACTTTGGCAGCAATGGCTTTGGCTGTGTCGATCAAATCATTTTCACACAGTGATTTACCCACGTTGTAACCCGCAGCGGCCAGGAAAGTATTGGCAATACCACCACCCACAATCAACTGGTCGCAAATGTCAGACAGTGATGTCAATACATCCAGCTTGGTGGATACTTTAGAGCCGGCAACAATCGCCACCATTGGTTTTTCTGGGGTTTGCAGTGCACGGCCCAAGGCATCCAGTTCAGCAGCCAGTAAAGGACCTGCTGCAGCCACTTTAGCAAGACGCGCAACACCTTCAGTTGACGCTTCTGCACGGTGCGCAGTACCAAAGGCATCCATTACGAATACATCACACAGCGCTGCATATTTTGCTGCCAGCTCAGGATTATTTTTCTTTTCACCCACGTTAAAGCGGCAGTTTTCAAGTAACACCACTTGACCTGCTTCTACCTCTACACCATCCAGGTAGTCAGTCAATAATTTGACTTCCTGGCCCAGTGCTTCGGTCAGGTAAGCTGCGACAGGCGCAAGTGATTGTTCAGCTTTAGGTTCACCTTCAACAGGACGACCCAGGTGAGAATACACCATTACGGCTGCGCCTTTTTCCAAAGCCGCTTTAATTGTCGGTAAGGCAGCACGTAAACGCGCATCGCTGGTAATCACACCATTTTTCACCGGCACGTTTAAGTCTTCGCGGATCAGAACACGCTTTTGTGCCAGGTCGAGGTCAGTCATACGCTGAAAATTCATGTATAGCTCACTTTTTAGATATTAAAATCGCCAAGATTCTAAATGATTATGCAGAAAAAGGTTAGCTTCTTTTGCAGAAAAGCTAACGATTGCCAAAGTTTTGTTATGATAGGAAAAAAACAGACCTGATAATTCTTATGCCTATGTCTATACATCCAGATCCAACCCTGAACCGTTTAAATGTTTTAGGCGAGCCTTTGGCCAGCTGCTGTTTTGACCCGATTACCGGCTATTTTCGTAATGGCTTTTGCCATACGGCGCCCACGGATCTGGGCCAGCACACTGTTTGTGCACAAATGACCTCGGAATTTCTGAACTTTTCCCAGAAAATTGGCAATGACCTGATCACACCGTTGCCTGAAGTCGAATTTCCGGGCTTAAAACCGGGTGATTTATGGTGTATTTGTGTGACCCGCTGGGTTGAAGCCTATCAGGCCGGTAAAGCACCACCCGTAAAAATTCAGGCCTGCCATCAGGCGGTACTGTCTTACGTTCCCTTAGATATTTTGATGGAATATGCTGTCTAATGAAGCGTCCGATTATTCTGGCGTCCAGCAGCCAGCCCCGTAAAGAGCTGATGGACCGTTTAAAGCTCGACTATCAGTGTATGACACCCGACATTGATGAATCACCGCAAGGTGAAAACCATGCCGATGATCTGGCCAAACGGCTGGCTTTTGAAAAAGCCCAGAGTATTGCCGAGCAATATCCTGAAGCCATTGTGATTGGCTCCGATCAGGTGGCGTGGCGTGAAGGTGCGCCCGATATTTTTATTGGTAAACCGTTAAGCTCGGAAAAAGCCATTCGCCAGCTGCAGGCCAACTCGGACAAAATTGTCTACTTTAGTACTGCGCTGAGCGTACAGCAAAAATCCAGCGGTTTTGAACAGACCCTTGTCGAACACTACAAAGTCAAATTCCGTAAACTGAGTCTGGATGAAATCGAGCGCTATGTGGCACTGGAACAGCCGCTGCATTGTGCCGGCAGTTTTAAATGCGAAAGTCTGGGGATTAGCCTGTTTGAACAGATGATTGGCCAGGACCAGACCACCTTGATGGGTATGCCAATGATTCAGCTGTGCCAGATTCTCCGCCAGCTTAATCTGCAGATTCCCTAAACACGGTAATGCAATACCCAAAATGATCAGGTGCCTGTCCTGATCATTTTTTTCGCCATCTTTTCCCTTCTGCCACTTTTCTAAATTTCCTCAAGATGAAGTTCATCACTTGCACCACCGCACAACTCAAGGGACAATAACAGCTAAATTTATGTTGTAGTTATTTGACATGTCTCAACCTTTAGACGTTTTAGGCGGAATCACCGCTGAACAATTCCTTGCCGAATATTGGCAAAAAAAACCGCTGCTGGTGCGTAATGCTCTGCCTGAAATTGCCAATATTCTTGAGCCGAGTGATGTCATGGAGCTGGCACTGGACGAAAATATCAGCGCCCGCTTAATCAAGCAGAAAGATCGTGATCCCAACCAGTGGTCCGTAAAATCTTCACCGCTATTAAAAGCCGATTTCCAGAAAATGCCAAAGCTGTGGACGCTGCTGGTCCAAGCGGTAGATCACTACTCTTTTGATCTGGCGGAACTGTGGAAAAAATTCCCGTTTATTCCGCAGTGGCGCCGTGATGACATTATGGTGTCATATGCGCCAAAAGGCGGTTCGGTCGGCAAACACTTCGACTTCTATGATGTATTTCTGGTGCAAGGCTATGGTCATCGCCGCTGGCAACTGGGCCAGATGTGTGATGCCGAAACCGAATTTGTTCCAGGTCAGCCGCTGAAATTACTGCCAGAGATGGATGTCAATTTTGATGAAGTGCTGGCACCAGGTGACCTGCTTTACGTACCACCAGGTTTATCGCACTATGGCGTGGCCGAAGATGACTGCCTGACCTTCTCTTTCGGTTTCCGTATGCCAAATATCAGCGACATGATGGATCGCGTCAGTGACAAGTTTTCTGACAACCAGTTGCTAAAAAATCCGTTGCAAGATCTGATCCGCGACCAGATCAGCCCGATTGGACAAATTACCCAGCCGGAACTGGAATATTTAAAAGCCGAATTGCTGGCACAACTGCACAACTCGACCGTGCTGGAAGATGCCATCATGAGCCTGATGTCAGAGCCAAAATATCCGGACAATATTCCAGAAGCAGAAGAAATTGGTACTGGCGATCTAGAAGATGCGCTGGATCAGGGCTATCAACTGATTTTAGAACCGGCTTCACGCCTGCTCTATACCGAAGAAGATGGCGAGTTACTGTTCTGGGCCAACGGTGAAGGTCTGTATATTTCGGATGAGTTTGCGCCTTTACTGAAGCAGATTGCTGATGGTGAACTCGTCGAGCTGAATGAAGACCTGTACCATGAAGACATTTTGGAAGATGTAGCCCAGTTACTCAATGATTCTGTGCTGATGCTGCTGCCAGCTGAAGATGCAGAAGATGAGGCCGAATAAGGGCTTAATCCTGAGGTGATACCACTAAAATCGCCTTGATTAAGGTATAACCGGGTGTAGAGTTCACCTTTAACTCTGCACCTATCCGCGCCAGACGCAGCTTCATACTGCGTACGCCAATACTCATCCCGTGATCGAGCACCCCATGGGTATCAAATCCAATTCCATCATCCTGAATACTTAAACATAAAGTCTGTTCATCGGGAAAATCCAGTGTCACTTGCACATGCTTAGCCTGACTGTGCTTCACCACATTGGTCAGACTTTCTTCCAGCACCCGCATCAGGTTCAGACATTGCAGCGGTGTCGGTTGCACTACCCATTCACTGGCAATGTTCCAGGTGGCGCGCATCTCAACTTCATCCATGAGCTGGCTAAAACGATGACGCACCGGCGCAATCCATAACACCGGCGTTTCCGGCACTTTGGCGCCAATTGAGGAGCCACTGTCAATAATTTGCCGCAAATCATCACGCAGTAATTTCAAAATCGACAGAAACTGGCGGTTACTCATGGGCTGCTCGCTCTGATCAACCATAATCATTGAACGCACCAGCGAAGCACCCAGGCCATCATGCAAATCATGAGAGAGATGAATCCGCTCCTGCAAGCGCACATTTTCCAGTTCCAGATAATGCTTTTCCGACATGCTCTGTTTTAAGTCTTCACGAACCTCAAACACCCGGTATTCCAGTTGCTGGTTAAACTGCTCAATTTTCTGCATGCTTTTGGTGGTGCGAATCCCGAGAATTAACGCAATAAACAGCGTCACCACCGGCGAGGTATACGGTGATAAGGGCTGTAAATCGGTATCAAACGGCGCAGCCAACAGTGCAATATCTAAAGCGGCAAAGATAATAATCAGGCTTAAACAAATCACCAGCAGGATATTTTCTACCCGCGGCACGCGGAAGGTTAAACGCAGCAGATACAGGAAAACCCCGAATAATAGCAGGCTATAGCCTAAAAATACCAACCCGAAAACGGTTTGTGCATGTTCGAGTGGCGTTACGAAAATGCCCAGAATCACCGCCACCGAACAGATAAAGGCGGTTTCTTCCAGTATCGGAAATTTTTTATCCACAAAACGTAGCAAATAGACAATGAATGACAGAATATACAGCACAAAAAAGGCAATATTGGCCTGTGCCGCCATCAGCGTATTCGGGAAGGGATAAGTTTCCGTGCTAATAATATTGGAGACAAATAACAGCCACAGCAAACAGCTTAAGGCAAACCAGCCATAACTGACTTCTTTACGCCGAAACAGCCAGATCACCAGACACAACACACCCAAGGTCGCCGATAAAATTGCATTAATCACAAATAAGGTACGACGATCCCAGATCTGTTGCTGATATTCCGTATAACTGTTATAGACATTCTGGAAGGAAACATCCCCAAGACCGGCGGATTGAAAGGCATAGCCTCGCACATAAACTAAAATTTCATTCTGGTCATGACGCAGGCCGCTAATCGGTAAAATCCAGTAACGTGGCATATTCCAGCTTTTGGAAAGCGGCTCTTCCAGATGCCGGTTTGACCAGATTAAATCGCGGTTTAAAAACACCGCACCCGCACTATTTAAATAATTAATAGAAAATACAATCGACTGATCCAGCACGGCCGGTTCCTGACAGGACCAGTTCCAGACAATTTTGTACCACACCCCGCCGTTATAATCCGGCCAGCGTTCATTCCAGCGATCAGGCAACGTCACAGGTTGCCATCCTGTATGTGGATGGCTATGAATATCCGGTGTCTGTACGGTGCTGACCGACTGAATATTAACCTGACAATACGGGTCTATGGCATAGCTTTGCTCTGCATACGCACTCGATAGACAAAGATAAAGACAACAGCCGCACCAAAACTGGAGCAATCTGTAGATCATAAAATGCCTAATGAGCGCGCTGTACTGACTGCCTTGGTGCGTTTACTTACCGAGAGCTTGCGATAAATATGCTTGATATGACTTTCCACGGTATAGCGCGACACAAACAGCTGCTCGGCAATTTCCCGGTTACTCAGGCCCTGCGCGACCAGATTTAGAATTTCATGTTCACGGTTGGTCAGTTGTTCAATATCTTCATCGGGCTGTTTAAACGGCTTGGCAATTTCCTGTGGTTTCTGTACTGAAATCTGCGACAGTATTTCCCGGGCAATAAAGGGATCAATCGGTGCGCCGCCTCTTAAAATACTGCGAATGGCCATGATCACTTCAGTATCGTCGCGTTCTTTTAACACATAACCGGTAGCGCCCGCCTGAATGGCCGAAAACAGGCTGTTTTGCGTACTCCAGGCCGAAATCACCAAAATTAGTACACTGCTGTCTTTGGCCCGAAGCTGTTCAATCAGTTCAATTCCATTGCCATCTGGCAACCCCAAATCGACCAGCGCCAAAGACACCAGCTGTTCTTCAATTTTCTGTAATGCTGCTTTTAAATGGCTAACAAAAATCAGCATGTCATTGCTGTAGCCCATTTCAAGGAGGATATGTCTGAGGCGTGACTGAATCATGGGTTCATCTTCCACAATCAGCACAGGGGCCGGTAATATTGATTCTGTAATGTCCACTGTCTTCCCCGATCTTTTAACTTTCAATATAGCGATATTATTAAACGGTTCTCTATCCCTAGAATTAAGGAATTTCAGAGTGTTAGCACTGTTATTTTTATGATTTCAGCATAGCAGCTATTTTTTAATTTTTATAGATTTTATTGCTCATTTTTAAGCTGTGCTAAAGCCCTTGCCAAATTTCACAAATCATTACTTGTATGCCCTATTCAGAATCTGCACAGTAATACAAGATTGAATTCGCAATGGAAAAATCATAACAATGCCAAGTCCAGCCCAAGCCATTCGCCATAAACTTTTAAATACTTTTTTCTCCCGTCACTCGGTCTGGTTTGCCTGTATTTTAATTGCGCTGGGCATTACATGGCTTAGGCTATTTTATGAGCCACATTATATTTATTATTTTCTGTCCGATGGTGTAATTAACTCACTCTGGCTAATCACCACACTGCTGAGTCTGGTCGGTCTGTATGATGTCATTCAGACCAAGCATTCCATTCTGAAAAACTACCCGATTATGGGTCATTTCCGGTTTATTTTTGAAGATTTCCGCCCGGAAATTCGCCAGTATTTTATTGAGGCCGATCAGGACGCCCAGCCTTTTTCCCGCATGCAGCGCAGTCTGGTCTATCAACGTGCCAAAAATGAAAATGCCGATAAACCCTTTGGCTCGATTTTGGATGTGTACGAAGCCGACTACCGTTTTATTGTGCATTCCTTGCGCCCCTGCCCACCGGCTGATCCAAAAACCTTCCGGATTCATATTGGCAATGAACAATGCAGCCAGCCTTATAGCGCGTCGATTTTAAATATTTCTGCCATGAGTTTTGGCAGCCTGAGTGCCAATGCCATCCGTGCCTTAAATAAAGGTGCCAAACTCGGTGGCTTTTATCATGACACCGGTGAAGGCAGCCTTAGCCCGTATCATCTAGAATATGGCGGCGATATTGTCTGGCAAATTGCCAGTGGCTACTTTGGTTGCCGCACCGCAGAAGGTTTATTTGATCCGGAAAAGTTTGCCCGTCAGGCCGGTAATCCGAATATCAAGATGATTGAACTCAAACTCTCTCAAGGTGCCAAGCCGGGCCATGGCGGTATTTTGCCGAAACATAAAATTTCAGAAGAAATCTCGCAGATTCGTGGTGTGCCACGTGACCGCGATTGTGTATCGCCCTCGCGCCATCCTAGTTTTAGCACCCCAATTGAAATGCTGCAGTTTTTACAGCAGTTACGCGATTTATCGGGTGGTAAACCGGTGGGCTTTAAACTGTGTATTGGCCAGCCCTGGCAATTTATGAGTATCGTCAAAGCCATGCTGGTGACCAAAATTGTGCCTGACTTTATTGTGGTGGATGGCTCGGAAGGCGGTACCGGCGCCTCCCCGATTGAGTTTAGTGACTATATTGGTACGCCGCTGCGTGAAGGCTTACTATTTGTGCATAACACTTTGGTTGGCGCCGGCCTGCGCAGTAAAATCAAGCTCGGGGCCAGCGGTAAAATTATCAGTGCCTTTGATATTGCCAGTACCTTTGCCTTAGGCGCAGACTGGGTCAATTCAGCCCGTGGTTTTATGTTTGCCGTTGGCTGTATTCAGGCGCAAAGCTGTCATACCAACCAATGTCCGGTCGGTGTCGCCACACAAGATAAAGACCGTCAAAAAGCGCTACATGTACCCTCCAAAGCAGAACGGGTCTATAACTTCCATAAAAATACCATGCATGCCCTGTCGGAAATGATTGCGGCAGCCGGTTTAAAACACCCCGCCGACATTCGTGCCCATCATCTGGCGCAGCGGATTAACGACCGGGAAATTAAAAACTATGCCCAGCTGCATTTCTGGCTGAAAGAAGGTGAATTACTGAGCTGTGAAAATAAAGATGAAGAAAACTTTTATTTTCGTATGTGGAATTTGGCCAAAGCGGAAGAATTTTAAAAAAGAGGCACAGGCCTCTTTTTTATGAAATGGAGGAAAGCTTAATAATAAGTCTTGGAATTCGAAGCATGTAAAAAGGCTGGAATCAAACCGGTTAAGGCCGCACGAATATCCGGGCGCTCATTAATCAGTTGATGTGACCCTTCTTCCAGCATCAGCAAGGTTTGCAGGCGGAATTTACGCCGGATAAACTCGATGTTATAACGCCAGTCCACAGTCTGATCCTGCGCGCCTTGGGCCAGCCACACTGGAATCCGGCACGCTGGTCGCTGTTCCATTTCCAGCATCCATTTGGACATGGCCAGAATCCAGTCCATGCCCATCATCCGTGGTTGTAACGGATCTTTTAAGCGCACAAAACGCAAAAATTCCGGGTTATGGTTATTGCGTCTGAAATGGCGCGGTACTTCGCGTTTAATCCTGCGGATAATCCCGAGGCCCACCGAATTATGCCACCAGGCACTTTTGGCCGGACGGATTAAAGGAGATAGCAATAGCACCCGCTCGACAAACGGATTTTCCCTGCGCTCGGCAAATTCCAGTAAATGATGCATCCAGATCGCACCACCGGTACTTTGCCCTACCCCTAGCCAAGGCTTAGGCAATTGATCGGCATTGCGCACATATTGGTAAATGGCGTGTAGCACCTGCTGGTAATGATCAAAATTCTGGATACTGGCGGGCGAGCCATTACTTAAACCATGGCCGGGCAAATCATAAGTCAAGACACTAAAGCCCTGCTCCAGAATTTCTTTGACAATCGGCTGATAAATGCCGCTGTGCTCCAGATAGCCATGCAGTAAAAACACCGTACCTTTGCTTTTTTCCAGCTTGCCCGCTTCAAGTTTAGGCTGAAACACCTGCACATGCAGTTTAAACAGCGGCATTTGCACATAACCCTGCCAATGCTCGCACTCTAAGCTGTCAAAACCGTAAAGCTGACGATAGGCCTGAATATCTACCGTGGGCGCATAAGGCCGGTTCAGGTTTAAAGGCTCCAGCACCTGCGGCGTGGTATCGCGGCTAGGAACCGGTAAATCCAGCTGTTTCAACACACTCGGATTTAAAAACGGGATATTCGGCATTATGGCACCTCCCGGCAGTCGCTCGAACCAAACAGCATATCGCGGATGGTGGCCAGCATTTCATAATTGGCGCGGCGACTATGATCATAGTTCTGCTCACTAGGCTGCCATTGGGTTAACTCGGTTGGAATTGGCGCGACCACCGGCACGGTTTCAATGCCGTTTAAGGCAAACAAACGGCGTGTGCGCGGCATGTGATATTGATCGGTGATTAAAATCACCGTTGGTGCGCCGCCTTTTTTCTGTAGCAGCAAGGAACTAAAACGCGAGTTTTCACAGGTATTCATGCTGCGATCTTCCAGCAAGTTGGCTTCAACCCCGCGTTCTGCCAGCCATTTCTGCATATAAGGTGCTTCAACACCGCTCAGCACAATGGGTAATTTATACTGTTTTTCAATTTCTAAGGTTTTTTCTAAACGTAGTCGTGTGTAGTTATTCACAATAATATCTTTTTGATTTTCATGTAAGGTCAGACCGCCACCCAGAACCACAATTGCATACGGCTGGGAAGTTATTTGCGGCTTCTGGCTATTTTGTTGTTGAATCAGCGCAATATCCTGAAAAATTTCTTCATCAACCGGTACGGTTTCAACCGCTGCCACTTCATGGGTTCTTAAAAATTTCAGATATTGTTCCATCAGGGCCTGATTTTCAGAGCTGTCTAAATCCAGTAAATCCTGTAACTGCTGTGAAGGCTGCGCAAGTTGCGCCTCCGATGCAGAAACATCGGCCAGTAATGGAATTTGCGGTGTACTGTCCTGCTCTTGTTCCTGCTGACTGCGCTGCTCATCCTGAATTAAAGCCTGCAAGGCTTTATAGCGCGCCTGAATGGTGGTGAGATTCTGTGAATTTTTAGCCTGAATCTCTTCTTCCATGACTTTTAAATAAGCTTGCCGGGCAATCCACAAATTCGAGCCAGGTTCCAGATTTTCCTGATCGGTCAGTGCCCCCATCTGCTGGCTTTGTGCAGCCACTTCATTGACCTCCACCGGCACAATGGTATTCAGCACTTTTATCACAAACTTGGAATAAAACGGCGAATAGATAAAAACCACCAGACAGCCCATCAGCACAAATAGCACAGCCGCCATTTGTACGATACGCACCATCCAGTGAGTTCTATTCATAAATGCCTAACCTGATTAAAAGGTATTGTGGGGAATAATCAGCCCGGCGTCATTAAACAGCACCGGTTCTGGTTCTAAGTGTATCCCAAATTTTTGGTACACGTCCTGCTGTACAGCCTGATATGTTGCCTGAACATCGGCCAGGGTCGCATTGGCATAATTGACAAGCACCAGTGCCTGCTTGTGAAACATACCAACCATGCCCAGCTGTTTCCCTTTCCAGCCAGCCTGATCAATAAGCCAGCCAGCTGCAATTTTGACCTGGCCTTCGGGTTGCGGATAATGCGGCATGTTCGGGAACTGAATCGCCAGCTGTTCATAGACCGCGGCAGTCACCACCGGATTTTTAAAGAAGCTGCCGACATTTGGAAATTGCTGCGGATCTGGCAGTTTACTTTGACGGATCTGGATCACCTGGCGTTGCAGGTTTTCAGCGGTTTGCTCATCACCCACAGCGGTTTTTAAATCGCCATAATTCAGTTTCAAGTCCGGCTGTTTCCGTAGCTTGAACGTGACATGGGTGATGATATAGCGGTTCGGATTTTCTTTGAAAATACTGTGGCGATAGGCAAAATGACAGTCACTGGCCAGAATTGAATTAAACTGACCGTTATAGCGGTCATAAACCTGTACCGATTCAATAAATTCACCGACCTCAACCCCATAGGCACCAATATTCTGCACCGGCGATGCACCGACCAGACCGGGAATTAAGGCCAGATTTTGCAGGCCAAATAACTGCTGCTCAGTGGTCCAGAGCACAAAATCATGCCAGACCTGACCCGCACCAACGCGAATGGTGCTGAAGTCATTATCTTCATTCAGGAATTTAATGCCCTGAATATCCATATGTAACACCAGCGCCTGAATCTGCTCTGGCAGCAGCATATTACTGCCGCCCGATAAAATCAGCACATTCAGCTGCTGCAACTTGGCATAATTTAAGGCCGCAATTAAATCATCGGTAGAATGCACCTTAATATAATGAGACGCATTTGCAGCCAGATTTAAGGTATTAAAAGGCTTAAGCTGGACCTGATGTTGAATGTTCATATTCTTAAACCTGATTTAAGCCAATTCTGTTTTTAAAATATTGATCCAGGCCTGTGCGCTGGACTCACACTGATCCAGCACGCGCTCAAAGCCATCGGCTTCGCCATAATAAGGATCAGGCACTTCATGACGCGGATATTGCGGATCATGTTCGCTCATCAGCGCCACGTTGGCACGTAGCAGCTCTGCACCATATTCTTCGGCCGCATGACACTTTAAATGCTGAATATTTTGCAGGTTTTCCTGATCCATCGCCAGAATCAGATCAAAATCCAGAAAATCGCGCGTAGTTAACTGACGGGCACGCAAGGCAGATAAATCATAGCCACGCTGCAAGGCATGTTGCTGGCTGCGCGCATCGGGCGCTTTGCCCGGATGATAATTACTGGTGCCGGCAGAATCGACCCAGATATTCAGTTGCAGTGCATCACAATAATGTCTGAACACCACTTCCGCGGTAGGTGAACGGCAGATATTGCCCAAACAGACACATAACACCTTGTATGGCGTTCTGGATGACATAACAACCTCAAAACTGCTTTCTTTTAAAGTGTCTTATGTTAAGTTATTTGCAGGATGAATCCTATATTGTCACTATAGATAAATGTTGATTTAAGTATAAAAATTAAGGATAAAGCGTATGAGCCCATTTCAATTCCAGACTGTGCCCAACATTATTGCCGGACTGGGCAGCATCCAACAGCTCAAAGCCCTCCTGACTGAACAGAACAATCAACGTGTGCTGCTGGTGACCGATCCGGGAATGGTGCAATTACAATTGCATGCACCTGTTTTGGAAACTCTCGAAGCTGCCGAATGTGATTACCGCATTTATGCCAGCGTACAGGCCGATCCACCGGAACATATTGTGCTGGAAGCCGCCGAATTCGCCCGGCAAAACCAGATAGATACAGTCATTGGTTTTGGGGGTGGCAGCTCGCTGGATGTGGCCAAAATTATTGCCCTGCTGGCCCATCCTGAACAAAAACAGCAACTGCATGACATGTATGGCGTCAATCAGGCGCAAAAACCGCGTTTGCCTCTTATTCTGATTCCAACCACGGCCGGCACCGGCTCGGAAGTCACGCCCATTTCCATTGTCACCACCGGCGAAACCACCAAAACCGGCATTGTATCTGCTGCCCTATATGCCGATGTCACCATTTTAGATGCCAACTTTACCCAAAACCTGCCGGCGCACATTACGGCCGCCACCGGTATTGATGCAATGGTACATGCCATTGAAGCCTATACCTCCAAACACAAAAAGAACTTTTATGCCGATATGCTGGCGATTCAGGCACTTAAACTGCTGAACCAGAATCTGCATCTGGTGCTAAAAGATGGTAACAACATGGAAGCCCGTCAGAATATGCTGGTCGGTTCGATGCTGGCCGGACAGGCCTTTGCCAATGCACCGGTGGCAGCAGTCCATGCACTGGCCTATCCGCTGGGTGGACATTTTCATCTGTCGCATGGACACAGCAATGCGCTGGTCTTAACCGAAGTGCTGAAATTTAATGCACCAGCCGCCAAGCAGCAGTATGCCGAACTGATGACCCTGCTCGACCCATCCAGCAAAGGCTGTGTAGATGGCTTGTGTGATCTGTTTATTGACCACATGCAAAACTATCTGGACCGCAGTGGCCTGACCTTGAAACTGAATGCCCTGAATGTGCCTGACAACATGCTGGAACAGCTGGCCGAGGATGCCATGTTACAAACCCGCCTGCTGCAAAATAATCCACGCGACATGGAAAAACAGGATGCGCTGGCCATCTATCAGGCGATTTATCAATAAGGCTGAAGCTATTTAAAGTTGTGGTAAATCAAAAATATAAATTTTCGATCTATTCAGGGATGACGTCTTTTTATGAAACCGGTAGCCAAAACCCGCGATCAATATACCTTCTTTTTACCGATTCAAACCCGCTGGTCAGACAACGACATGTATGGTCATGTCAATAATGTCATGTATTACAGCTACTTCGATACCGCTGCCAATGCGCTGCTGATTGAGAAAGCCGGACTGAATATTCATCAGGCCGAGATTATGGGGCTGGTGGTAGACTCTGGCTGCAGCTTTTTAGCCGAGCTGAGTTATCCAGAAGTGATTGAGGTCGGTGTGGCGATTGCAGCGCTGGGCAACAGCTCGCTGAAATATGATCTGGCAATTTTCAAGCAGCATCAACAGCAGGCTTCAGCTCAAGGACATATGGTGCATGTTTTTGTCGATGCGCAGCAACGTAAAAGCACCCCGATTCCAAGCGAAATGCGGAATGCCCTGTTGCCTTATCTGCGTTCTCAATAAACGGTTGAAATGGTCTGACGGTGGTTATTTCAACTGGATATTCTGCAATTCGCCATCAAAACTTTCGAGCAGCGATTTAACCTGCGGCTCCTGATGCAGCAGCTCACTGGCGCGTTGATAAGCACGTACTTTACGTTCCTGCTGCAAGCTATACGGTGTCACCTCTGTGACCTGTCCATACTGCACTTTCAGGAAGCTGTTCGGCCACTGCTGTTTCAGCGCTGCTTCTAAATGCTGTAACTGCGAATTTAACAATTGCTGATACTGCTCCGGAATATGGAAAACCGACTCAGCTTCAATCTGGCCGGTCATCAGGCCGTGTTGGGCTAGTTCCTGAACCGCCGGTGATAAATCACTATTACGGAACCAGTATTCCCATTTTTCCACACTCCATTCGCCCTCTAAGGACTGCACCGGCAGTTGCAGAATATCTTGCGGCATCAGGCGCTGATCAGCACGTGGAATAGCGGTATTGTCTACAGCAGCAACGACAGGCTGATTGGTGGATGGCATCGGCGCTGGCTCCGCAAATAAACTGTCTTGCGGACTGGAGTCCTGCGGATGCGTCAGCTCAGGCTGTGCGACAGACGAAACCGGTGCTGCAAGTTCAGCAGGCTGTTGAGTTGGCTGCGCAACGGCCGTTTCCGGTAAAGGTGCAATTTCATCAAACAGGAAATCATCACTGCTGGCCTCCTCCTGCGTTGCCGGCTGATCAGCGCGATCATCTTCATCTAAATCAAACAGCACTTCATCTGCCGCCGGATCAAAAATCATCTGCGCAGATGCCGCTTCTGCCGGTGTAGTCACCGGATGGTCTGGTTCGGATGGAGATGCAACTTCAGCAACCTCTAACGCTTCATCCTGCAGAAAATCATCTGATGATGGTTCAGCAACGGGTGGGTTTATAGCAGCAGTTTCAGCTTCTAATTCATCCTCAACCGAAACAACGGGATGCACCGGTTCAGGCTGCGCGCTAGCTGACTCAACTGCCGGTGCTACAGCAACTGCGTTGCTTTGTGCGCTGACCTGCGTCAAGGGCACTTCATTTGGCTGTAAGGGACGGAAAGCCAGCAGACGCAGCACGCACATCTCAAAGCCCTGCTCCTGGGTAACCGCCAGCTGTAAATCTGCGCGGCCTTTGCTGGCAATCTGATAATATAGCTGTAAATCCTGAGCCGAAATGCGCTGCGACAGCTGGGTAATTTTCTGGTTAATTTCGGCGCTATATTTCAGGCTTAAATCCGGCAGATATTGCAATAAGGCCAGTTCATGCAAGGTCGAAATCAGCTGATCCAGCACCAGTGATACATCCAGCGCCTGCTGACGGAACTGCATTAACAGTGCGCTCACGCGCGCAGTCTGGTTCTGATGGATCGCCAGAATCAGGTCATAAATAATGGTGCGGTCAATCAGCCCCAGCATGTCTTTGACATCCTGATGATGAATTTCACCCTGACCATAGGCAATGGCCTGATCGGTTAAGGACAAGGCATCACGTAATGAACCTTGTGCCGATTCAGCAATTTGCCAGATTGCATCCTGCTCAGCCTGAATCTGCTCTTTGCTGAGAATTGAAGATAGGTGCTCGGTAATTTCATCTACTGCCAAAGGACGCAAGGTAAATTGCAGGCAGCGTGAAATGACCGTAATCGGAAGCTTCTGCGGATCGGTGGTGGCAAACAGGAATTTAACATGCTCTGGCGGTTCTTCCAGCGTTTTTAGCAAGGCATTGAAAGAGTGCGTCGAGAGCATATGCACTTCGTCAATCAGGTAGACTTTAAAGCGGCCTTGTGTCGGTGCATACGGTACGTTATCGAGCAGTTCGCGGGTATCTTCCACTTTGGTACGTGATGCCGCATCAATCTCGATTAAATCAATAAAACGGCCTTCATTGACCGCTTTACAGGTCGGACAAACTTCACACGGTGTAGAGGTCACCCCTGTTTCACAGTTCAGGCATTTGGCCAAAATACGCGCAATGGTGGTTTTCCCGACCCCACGAGTCCCGGTAAACAGATAGGCATGGTGTAAACGGCCACGCTCTAAGGCACTGGTCAGTGCACGAGAAACATGATTTTGCCCCACCAGCTCATTAAAATTACGTGGACGATATTTACGCGCAAGTACCTGATACATGTATGCTCCTTTTTACAGGTCTAAGCATACTGTTTTTTTAGTAAATAGTGAAATAAATGACGGGCGCTTCCAAAGAAAAATCCCTTGTTCGCGCCAGCAAAAAAGGGATTAAAAATCAGTATATTTAGCAAATGATTAGCCAGTATTTAAACAGACTTGGCCAGAATAAAATCACTTTGCATTTGATAGCGTTTGCCTGTTTGATCTACACGAATCTCGAGCAATTGTTTCTCAAGGTCGACATATAACAAATTTCGGGTGTTGACTTGCAGCAGTTCAAGCTGCTGACGCGATGCATCTGCGAAGCGAATCCGCCCTTGAATCACTTCCGGTGTATTGTGCCCGCTCATACTTTCACGCACCAAGGTATAAGTTTCATCCTGATGAAGTTCTAAAGATACTGCCATTCCCGGACAATCATCACAGCGCGACAAACAGCCCATACAAGGCGTGGTGCCTTTGAACTCACCGACCCACGCAGGAATTGCGCTCTTAGATTCCACCACGGTTTGGGATTGAGTTGAGTTTTGATCCTGACATCCAAGTAAAACTGAACTGGCCACCAGCGGAATCAAAATGACTTTTTTCATCTTTGCACAACATCAAATTGACTAGTGCCAGAACATAGCACAAGCTACAGCTAAAAATCATCTCAAACTGTTTAAAACCAGCCCTTTCGGCCTTTTAACACACCATCGGCACAGCGTAAGGTTTCCTGGGTTAATCCCCACAAGCGATAATCGCCGGTGATGGAACCGGTCGGAAAATTATGGGTATAAGCAAAACTTAAATTCCGCTCTGGATCACACCAGGCACCCGAACCATTAAAACCAATATGACCAAAGCCCGACGATGCCGACTTGCCCAGGCTCAAAATGCGGTGATAGCCCAAACGCCAATGCATCGGCAGCGGCATCACCCGGTCACGGGCGGTATATTGCACCTGACTTAGGGTCTGAAACACCTGTGGTGAAATCAGTCGTTGCCCCTGCCATTGGCCACCCTGCGCCAGCATGGCATAGATTTTGGCCAGACTTTGTGCGGTAAATACCCCGGAGGCTGCCGGCACAATCGCCTGTAAACCGGCATCACTAAAGAATGAAAATTTCTTCATGCCTTTGGGAATCATGGCATCCTGAAAATCTTGCGGATGTTGCCCACTGAAGGCCAGCAGCTTTTCTAAAGGCGATGCCGTACGTGCAGGTTTAGCAGCAGCCTGTTTTTTGGGAGGCTGGGCAGATTGGGCGGGCTGAGATGTGGCAAACGGTCGCGCCACCCGCGCTAATTCCTCTACCGGCACGCCAAAATAAGCTCCGTTTAATTCCAATGGCTCGCTTAAATGACGCTGCATCAATACAGCCAAGCTTTCATTACAGGCTTTTTCCAAGACACCACCGACCTGCCAGCCAAAGGTCAGGGGCTGATAGGCTGCATCACTGTTCGGCAGAAAACGCGGTTTGGCCGCGGCAATGACCTCCAGCATATGCGACCAGTCGGCCATTTCCGAGGCATCGGCAATCAGGTTACGGATATCGTATAAACCACTGCGATGGCACAGCATCTCTCTTAAAGTCAGCTGCTGTTTGCCCTGCGCTGCAAATTCTGGCCAATATTCAGCCACCGGCACATCATAATCCAGCCGCCCCTGACTCACCAGAATATGCGCCAGCGTGGCCAGCACGCCTTTTCCGGTGGAATAACAGACCGACAGACTATCCGGCTGCCAGGCTTCATTGGCAGATTTTTGACCGGTATAAATATCAACGACTTTATGACCCTGAAAATAAACCACCAGCGCAGCGCCGCCTTGCGTTGAGCGGGCATCCTGAAAACGGCTAAATAGATGGGCCAAATCTTTAAATGGTTCTTCCACTGAACCACGATAATTCTGAATATCTGCACGCAGATAATCTTTTACGCTGTTCATGCATCCTTTCCAGCAATATGGTGAACAATGAAAAAAGCCTAAATCTGGTTTGGACTTAGGCGCTATGACTTAAAGTGGGCGAATGCTACCGCTGACATGCGGCTTCTGATTCTTTTTGCTGCGAATCAGGAAGTCAGTATTTTGTGCCTGCTGCGCCGTCAAGAATTCCACCTGAGATGGCAGATACATTGGCAACTTAAACCAGACATCAGCTTCATACGCATCTGGCAACTGGATATTGGCCAGCGCTTTGGCTTTACTCCACATACCATGTGCAATGGCCTGTTTAAAACCAAAGGCTTTGGCGGTTAACGCATGAATATGGATCAGGTTAAAATCTCCCGATGTCAGCGCATAACGACGACCGGTATTTTCCGACACATCCCATTGTCCTGCCGGTACATAATCCGGTACGGCACTTTCTGCTGCTTTAGCCGCGGGCTTGTTGCCACTTTTCTGACGTGACAAATAGGTGGTTAAACCTTCCATCACCACTTCATTACCAACTTTAGCAGTGGTGATAAAATCAAACTGTACGCCTTTGTCATGTGGCTGCAATTCACCAAACTTGCAGGATAAAGTCAGCTGCTCATTCACGCCAACTTTACGGTATTGCTTGAGCTGATTGCGGATATGCACCAGACCTAAAATCGGAAATGGGAAAGCTTCCGCAGTCATCATGTGCATTTGCAGGCTTTGCGATAACACCGCCAGATAAATGGCCGGAATATAGCCGTTATTTTTAAAACCACAGACTTCGTTATAGGCTTTCAGATGTTTCTGGTCGACCTTGAATGAATCCACCACATATTCAACTTGCGGCAGAACTTTTTCACCCTTCGGCTTTTTAAAAATTAAGCCCTGAATCACTTTTGGATAGGCTAAATACGGCTTGGGAAGTTGACTAAAATGGCGAGTATTCATACTGAACCTTTGGAATATTTATCTTTTAAATCACCCTTTCTTTAATAAGAATTGGGTTTTCTATTTTAATTCCCTCAAATCCCTCCCGACCTCCCTTCAAAAAGGGAGAAGAAGTCCCCCTTTATTAAAGAGGGATTTTAGGGGGGATTCCGAGTGAGGGATATATTAAGCCCCTAACAGACTCTGACCACAAACACGCACCACGTTACCATTTAAACCGGTAGATGCAGTTGAGGCAAAGAAGGCAATGGTTTCTGCGACATCAACCGGTAAACCGCCCTGACTCATCGAGTTCATACGGCGGCCCGCTTCACGAATGGCAAACGGAATGGCCGCAGTCATTTGGGTTTCAATAAAGCCCGGAGCCACAGCGTTAATAGTCACACCATTTTTCAGCACCGGTGCCGTATATTTCACCACTCCAATCACGCCTGCTTTTGATGCTGCATAGTTGGTTTGGCCCAGGTTACCGGCAATCCCTGAAATCGAGGATACGCAGATGATACGGCCATTGGCATTCAGACCGTCATTTTCCAGTAGATAGTCGTTCACGCGTTCAATAGCAGCCAGGTTAATGTTAATCACCAGATCCCACAGTTCAGGCTTCATATTGGCCAGTGTCTTGTCACGGGTAATACCGGCATTGTGCACGATAATATCCAGACCGCCCTGTGCAGCAGCTGCCGCTTTAATCTGCTCGCCCGCATCAGCGGCGGTAATATCAATTGCCAAGGTTGAACCCCCAATTTCAGAGGCAACACGGTCCAAGTCAGCTTGTTGCTGTGGTACGTCCAGACAAATCACATGCGCGCCATCACGTGCCAATACATGCGCAATCGCTTCACCAATACCACGGCTGGCACCAGTCACAACCGCGGTTTTACCTGCCAGTGGTTTAGCCCAATCCACATCGACCGTGTCTGCTTTAGAAACACGAATCACCTGACCCGATACATAAGCCGAACGCGGTGACAAGGCAAAACGTAAGCTCGATTCCAGGTTCGCTTCAGCGCCGTCATCAACATAAATCAGATTGGCGGCAATACCTTTTTTAAACTCTTTCCCGACCGATTTAACAAAGCCTTCCAGCGCACGCTGTGCAATTGCATGTTTTACCGTTTTGGCGGTTTCTGGCGTGGTGCCAATGACCACTACACGGCCAGAGGCCTGAATCTGGCGCGCCACCGGATTAAAAAAGTTATAGAGCACATTTAACTGCTCAGAGTTCTGAATACCTGAGGCATCAAAGACCACCGCTTTAAATTTAGATTCTTTATCGCCCGCGTTAAAAGCACACAGGTTTAAACCGGCTTGTGCAGCAGCCTGCTGTAATTCTGCATTATTGCCGGCATAGCTGTTGGCATGGATATTGGCCAGGACCTGGGCAATTGCACCCGATAATGTGCTTTCCGGCGCTGCGCCCAGCAATACTGCACCCTTGACCACAGGCGTGGCGCTGTCAAAACGCTCAAGGAAAGTTGGGGATGGCAGGCCTAAATTTTTAATGACAAATTTACCAATTGGAGATTTTGCAAAAGCTTGGTATTGGTCAGTCATGATTATTATCTCTCAGACAAAATGAATTTGTGATTAATCTAAAGTTATCCTTTAGCTTCAATATGATGTCAGATACTTTGTATTTCAATAGATCGATCAGTTTGTTATGAATAATACTTGAGATCATATATAGATGACTTGACCTGAAAGCATTCTGCAATGTCATTGTAGTCAATTCAGGCTATTCTAGATTATGCTAATGTAACCCCTAAGAAGATCATCAACATGCTTGGAAAAGCCTTATGAGCAAAACAACTCAAGAAAATCCGGCGGTCGAAAATTCTGCTACAGAAACTGTGTCAAATACATCAAAAAGTACAACGCGTACAACCAAAAGTTCTGGCACGGCAAATTCGTCAGCAAACCCTGCGGCTAAACCTGCACGCACCCGTGCGGCATCTACCCGTAAAAAAAGTACAACCCCTCCTCCTTCTGAAACTACAACTGAAACATCTGGTCAACAGGATAATACCATGAGCCAAAACACTGTCCGTCGCGTTGCGATTATCGGTGGTAACCGCATTCCATTTGCACGTTCAAATGGCGCTTACTTCACTGCCTCAAACATCGATATGTTCACCGCCGCTTTAAATGGTCTGGTAGAACGTTATCGTTTAGAAGGCCAACGCCTCGGTGAAGTCGTTGCCGGTGCCGTACTCAAACACAGCCGTGATTTTAACATGACTCGTGAGTGTGTACTGAACACTGAATTGGCTCCTGAAACACCTGCTTACGATATTCAGCAAGCGTGTGGAACCGGTTTGCAGGCAGCTTTTTTAGTGGCCAATAAAATTGCTCTGGGCCAAATTGAAGTCGGTATTGCTGGTGGTGTCGATACCACTTCCGATGCCCCGATTGCTTTTGGTGACGGTTTACGTAAAGCCCTGCTGGAGCTGAATATTGCCAAAACCGGTAAAGACCGCTTAAAAGCGCTGACCAAAATCAATATCAAAGACCTGATGGATGCACCGAAAAATGGTGAACCACGTACCGGTCTGTCAATGGGTGACCATCAGGCGATTACTGCGCTGGAATGGGGCATCTCGCGTGAAGCGCAGGATGAACTTGCTGCATCTTCACACCAGAAAATGGCAGCCGCCTATGAAGCAGGTTTCTTTGATGACCTGATCACACCATT
The DNA here is from genome assembly GCF_013418945.1 of Acinetobacter sp. YH12112. NCBI lineage: Bacteria > Pseudomonadati > Pseudomonadota > Gammaproteobacteria > Moraxellales > Moraxellaceae > Acinetobacter > Acinetobacter sp. YH12112. The sequence continues at coordinate 78,665 of NZ_VPBA01000010.1, forward strand.
CTTAGGTTTAGAGCGTGACAACAACTTGCGCCCGGATTCTTCAGTAGAGAAACTGGCCAAACTAAAACCAGCCTTTGGTAAAGGTGATGCGCGTACCATGACCGCAGGCAACTCAACCCCACTGACCGATGGTGCATCTTGTGTTCTGCTTGCTTCTGAAGAATGGGCCAAAGCCAATGGTCATGAAGTACTGGCTTACTTAACCTTCCAGGAAACGGCTGCAGTTGATTTTGTCGAGAAGAAAGAAGGCCTGCTTATGGCGCCAGCCTATACCGTACCACGGATGCTGGAACGTGCCGGTCTGACTCTACAAGACTTTGACTACTATGAAATTCACGAAGCTTTTGCTTCACAAGTGCTGTCGACCTTAAAAGCCTGGGAAGATCCAAAATTCTGTAAAGATCGCTTAGGTCTAGAAGCACCATTGGGTTCAATTGATCGTAACAAGCTGAACGTAAAAGGTTCTTCTCTGGCTGCTGGTCACCCATTTGCTGCAACCGGCGGACGTATTCTGGCGACTGCTGCCAAACTGCTGAATGAAAAAGGTTCAGGTCGTGTGCTGATTTCAATCTGTGCTGCAGGCGGTCAAGGTGTAACAGCGATTGTCGAGAAGTAATTCTCCTCACCTTCACTGAAAAAGCCACTGCCTGGTGCAGTGGCTTTTTTTATGGACGTTTTATTACCTTTTTATTGTCTGCTCTTAAATTCATCAGACGTATTTTAAACAGACTCACGATAGGCCGGTGCATAGCCCAAACGTACCTCAATCGCGTCATAACCCCACTGGAAGATAAAGGTATAGACCAAAATACATAAGGTCAGGCTTAAATCCAGCAAAAAAGCCTCGGGCAGACTCATCTGCATAGCATAGGCCACCATTGGAATGGTGGCTAACATTAAGCCTCCTTCAAAACCAATGGCATGTAAAATCCGTACTTTCACCGTTCGCTTGAGCTGTCTGCGTGCTTCAAATTTTTCAAAAAAATGATTAAACAGCATATTCCACAAGACCGAGGTTACTGCCATGGCCACACCCAGGCTACCGGTCACTTCCAGCGGCATCTTGAAAATCAGGCTTAAAGCTAGGGCAATAATCACCAGTAAAATCAGTTCATAACTCAAGGCATGAATTAATCTTCTTTTCGACAGCAGCATGTTAAACCTTATCCATTTCATCAATTGTCGCCATCTTATTTTTAAATTATCGACAAATCGAGTTAGAATCTTTCAATATTATTGATAGGTTACTGCCCATGAATGTGAATCAGGAACAGCTGATCATTTTTAAAACCGTGATTGAATGCGGTTCTTTTTCCGCAGCGGCGCGGCAACTGGGAAAAGTGCCATCTGCAGTAAGTATGTCAATTGCCAATCTGGAAATTGACCTGAACCTGAATCTGTTTCAACGCATCGGCCGTGAACCGGTGCCCACCGCACAGGCGCTGACGCTGTATGAAAAGACCGAACAACTGCTGGTTGAAATGAACCAGTGGAAACAGCATGCCGCAGCGTTAAGTGAAGGGCTGGAATCGGAACTGAATATTGTGGTGGTGTCCGAGCTGATTCATAGCGACTGGACCCAATACATTGCCCTGCTGCAGCTGGAATTTCCAACGCTACAGATCAATATATTTTCAGCGCCACAGGAAGATGCCATGCACATGCTGGTCGAACAGTCGGCGCAACTGGCAGTAATGTTTGAACGTGAACAACTCGACAGTGGCGAACAGTTTGTAGAACTGAAACGCGAAGCCTTGGTGCCGGTGGCGGTCCGAGATTTTGCCTTGGCTCAACAGGCACCGGTCAGCTTTGAAGCTATTTTGCACAGCCGGCAAATTGTGGTGGCCAGCCGTGACCGTCGTATTCAGCCGGAACTGTTATTTTCCAAACAGTACTGGCGCACTGATAATCATCATACTGCCTGCTCATTAATTTTACAGGGTCTGGGCTGGGGTGTGTTGCCGCTACAAATGCTGAATGAAAACCCGAACTTAAAGCAGCAACTACAGGTTTTGGATTTTCTGGATTTCTCGCCCAAGTTTGAATATTTTGTTGATCTGGTCTGGAGCCGTGAAAGCAAACTGGGGCTAGCTGCTCGTTTTTTGATTAATCACTTGCGCAATCAACGAAAAAGCACAAATTAGACACTGATCTGTAACGCTTTTCACTTGGGTTAAATCCAGTTTGTGTTATAAATAATTGCATAAGCAATAACCGAACAACTAGAGAAGCGGATTCAATGACACAGAACGCCTTAAACCAATTAAAACGCTTAACAACTATTGTGGCCGACAGCAGTGACTTAACTGCCATTGAAAAGTTTCGTCCTTTAGATGCAACAACCAACCCGTCTTTAATTACCGCGGCGGCTGAACAGGCCGACAGTAAACCGCTTTTAACTGAAGCCTTTGATCAGGCCAAAGCGGAAGGTTATCAGCAAGACGAGCTGATTGAACGCACCATTGATATTTTAACCGTCAAGTTCGGGGTAGAAATTCTTAAACTGATTGATGGCCGTGTATCGACTGAGGTAGATGCCTCGCTGTCTTATGATACAGATGCCACTATTGCCAAAGCCAAAGAACTGCTGGCGCTATATAAAGAATATGGTATTGATCAGAAACGCATCCTGATTAAAATTGCTTCGACCTGGGAAGGCATTCAGGCTGCAAAACAGCTGGAAGCAGAAGGCATTCATACCAATTTAACCTTGCTGTTCGGTCTGCATCAGGCGCATGCCTGCGCCGATGCCAACGTGACCCTGATTTCCCCTTTTGTCGGTCGAATTCTGGACTGGTACAAAAAAGCCGAAAACGTCATGTACTACCCGATTGAAAAAGATCCAGGCGTGCTGTCAGTGAAAAAGATTTACCAGTTCTACAAACAGCATGCGGTGAAGACTGAAATCATGGGTGCCAGCTTCCGCAGTATTGATCAGGTCTTGGCGCTGGCCGGTTGTGACCTGTTAACCGTTTCACCAAACCTGCTGGCCGAACTGGAACAGGATGAGCGTGAAGTCACAGCACAACTCTCAAGTGACACGATTGAATCTCAAGGCGAGCTGGAGCCAATCACAAAAGAGAAATTTAAACAGCAGCTGGAACATGACTTAATGGCCTTCCAGTTACTGCAAAGCGGTATTGATGGCTTTATTAAAGCGCGCGAACAGTTAAGCCAGCTCTTGCGCCAAGGCTTTGGTATTGATGCTGAAATTAAAGCTTAATTTTTCTGTTTAGCCGCGCCGCTGTGCGCGTATTCCAGGCCGATGTTGCTATATAATGCTGCATCGGCCTTTTTAGTTCTCTGGATTTCTTGTGTTTGGTATCACTGACGTAATGACGTTCATTATTGGAACCATTTTAATTGTGATCCTGCCCGGCCCTAACTCTTTATATGTGATGTCAATTGCCTCGCGCTTTGGCATTAAAGCCGGCTATCTGGGTGCTTTAGGCGTTTATACCGGTGACCTGATTTTAATTCTGTGTACTGCCTTTGGTGCAGCCTCCGTGCTACACAGTTTTCCGTGGCTGTTTATAGCGCTGAAAATGATTGGCGCGCTGTATTTAAGTTATTTGGGCATACGTCTGATGATTGCCGCCTATCGCACCTGGCAACCCGAGAAAAGCCGCTCGACTCAAACCAGGAATAGCAGCAGTACACCAGAACAGATTCATCCTTTTCGCACTGCATTAACCATTAGTATTTTAAATCCGAAAGCGATTCTGTTTTATCTGTCTTTTTTTGTGCAATTTGTTGATCCGGCCTATCCTTATCCGGCGCTGACTTTTACCCTGCTGGCGATTATTCTGCAAATCATCAGTATGAGTTATCTGTCAATTCTGATTTTTTCCGGAATGAAACTGGCGACCTATTTCAACCGGAATTACCGCCTTACCGCGACCGGTGTGGCCGCAGTTGGCTTGCTGTTTTGTGGTTTCGGTTTAAAACTGGCCAGCTCGACCTTATAAAAATCAGGCAAAATTTTTAACTTCTGATAAAGATTTGAGCTTTTAGATGGCCATTGAAAGGCGTATGATTTATCGGCTTTCTCTCCCATTTTTATTGTGCAACGGATTATGCAAAAGCTTATACATGATTTTTCTATTCCGGCTGTTTTTGCTGGATTTATCACTTTTTTAATTGGTATTAGTGTTTCTGCCGTACTGGTGATTCAGGCGGCACAAACGTTAGGAGCCACAGCCGAACAGATTACCTCTTGGTTCTGGGCTTTGGGTCTGGGCATTGGCCTGTCGGGCTTGCTGCTCTCGTGGAAATTTAAATATCCGGTGTCGACGTCATGGTCAACCGCCGGGTTGGCCCTGATTATTGCCACGGGTAGTGGTTATAGCTTGAATCAGGCTATTGGGGCTTTTCTGGTGTGTGGCGTGCTGACTGCACTGTTGGGCTTTTTCGGGATTTTTGAACGTCTGTTTCGTTATATTCCACAAAGCCTGACCAGCGCCATGCTGGCCGGCGTACTGCTAAAATTCGGTATTGCCTTGTTTGCCAGTATTCAGCATGAATGGGCATTTATCCTGTCTTTACTGGCAGCCTATGTACTGTCAAAACGCTTCTGGCCACGCTATAGCATTGTACTGACCGTAATCGCGGCGATGCTGCTGTGCCCACTGGTACTGGATTTCCATTTTCCTGTGGTGAGCTGGTCATTGGCACAACCGGTGTGGATCAGTCCAGAATTTAGCCTGCCCGCGATTTTAGGTCTGGCTTTACCGTTGCTGGTGATTAACCTGGCCTCGCAATATTTGCCCGGCATCGCCATTATTAAAAGCTACGGCTATCAACCGCATGTTAATCAGTTGCTCGGCTGGACCGGTACCGCGCAGGCCGTGTTATCGCCTTTTGGCTGTTATAGCGTGAATATTGCAGCGATTAGTGCTGCCGTTAATCTGGATCATCAGGTGCATCCGGACCCATCAAAACGCTATATTGCCGGCATGAGCTGTGGCCTGTTTTATATCCTGATGGGCTTGTTTGCCGCCACCTTAACCAGCCTGCTGATGTCTTTTCCGGCAGTGCTGATTACCGCCTTGGCCGGTATCGCCCTGTTTGGCACCATCGGCCATAACGCCTTTATTGCCTTTAAAGAGGCCGATGACCGGGAAGCCGCATTAATGACCTTTTTACTAAGCGCTTCAGGCATCCAGTTCTGGGGCATTGGCTCGGCCTTCTGGGGGCTGGTTTGCGGTGTGGTGGTGTTACTGGTGATGAAATTTCCCTGGAAAGCCAAATCCTAAAGACTAACATGATGACCAGCAGATTTTAGGGCGCGGATCTATCTGTCTGATCCGCTTCACTATAATCGGCCAGAAATGACAGGGTCTGCTCAAAAGTCTGCTGGCTTTCGGGCAGATGCATTAAGAACTGATATTCATGAATCAGCCAGCGTTTAGAGTCGGGATAAAATACCGCCTTTACCGGCACCTGCTGCTGCTTTAACACCTCTAACAGCGGTAAAGATTGAGTATCAGTCAGGAAATCCTTATTGCCGCCACTTAAAAATACCGGTGGAAACGCCGGAGTAATATGCTGAATCGGTGAAATCTGCTGCAGAAATTCAGCATCCTGTTTGCGCTCGCCGGTATAGGCCTGCACCATGTTATAAATGCCCCACTCGACAATTTTGATTTCATCCGGTGCGGTTTCAATAAAATGCGGTAAATCATAAATCCCGCAGTGCAAAATCACCCCTTTCAGCTGTGTTAAGGCCAGAACCGGCACAAATTCCGAATGCGCGGCAAATTCCGGATTACTCAGCAAGGCTGCATAATGGCTGGCCAGATTGGCACCGGCAGAATCCCCGGCCAGAAATAGTTGCTCGGCATCAACACCAAACAGCGCGCCATGTTCCTGAATATAGGCCAGTGCCTGATTAATCTGATGCAACTGGGTGGGATAAGTTGCCGCTGGCGCCAGTTGATATTGCAGGGAAAACACCGGATAACCGGCATCTGCCAGCCGCTTAAAATAACCGCGCGCATGGGCTTTGGAACCGGAAATCCAGCCACCACCATGAATCCAGACCACGGCCGGGCGCAATCCGGTATCATCCGGCGTCTGTGCTGGCAAATAGACATCCAGGCTTAAATCCGGATCTTGCTGAAACTGGATATTTTCCAGCACCCGCACCTGCTGCGGTGCATCCCGATCCATCAGTTTCTGTTGCAATTGGGTGGTCAGATTAAATGCGCCAGCAATAATACGGCTATTACCGGCTGTGCTTTGGCAGCCACTCAGCACCAGCAGCAAGCTCATGCACAGACTTAACATCAAATACTTCATTTCACCCATCTTCCTGTTTATACAGCTGTTTTATTTTTCTTCACTATAAAGCAGCCGCCGCGCAGATGGAACCCGGTTTTTCACGACAATGCGATCTGACAATGTAGAGTATTCCAGTCAGAATTATTTGTTAAATCAAAGACCTACTTAAGTGGTATTGTGATTAAAAATCTGTATCTTTTTTGCAGGCAGAACACCGGAATAAATTGAATGCCCCCCGGTGATGTGCTATCTATAGAGTATAGCTAAACATTAAGTTCATTATATCAATAAGGAGTTTCTCCATGGCGTATCAGCATATTCTCGTTCCGGTCGATGGTTCTCAAATTTCCTATTCTGCGGTGCAACATGCAGCTGAAATTGCCCGTGCCTTTAACAGTCAGCTGAGTCTGGTGAGTCTGGTGGCGGAAGACCCGTTCACTGATGCCGATTTCTATTATTCCTCTGCCATCATGAAAGAATATTTTGTGCAGGCACACGGCAATGCACAAAAAGCCCTGAAAGAAGGCCAGCAAATTGCCGAAGCTGCGGGCGTTACTGTAAGTACTAAAATTGTGGAAGGCGAAGTATCGGCCAAGCATGTGGTTGAAGCCGCACAAGAGATGGGCGTTGACCTGATTGTGATGGGTTCACACGGTCGTAAAGGCTTCCAGAAATTCCTGCTCGGTAGTTTTGCTCAGGATGTACTGCGCAGTTCTGAATTGCCGGTGCTGGTCATTAAGGCCTAATTGCCCCATTACAGCCCAGAATCCTGAATGCTTTTGATGTACTTTCATTCACTGTCAGTTTCAATAAAGCCCGCGATTTTCATATGTAAAAATAAGGAAAACTGTCATGACCAGCTATAAACATATTCTTGTTCCAGTGGATGAATCCCCGATTTCTTATGCTGCTGTAGAACAGGCTTTAAGTCTGGCCAAAGATTTAGGCTGCCAGGTCACGGTAATGAGTGTGATTGCGGTTGACCCATTTGTCGGCGTCGACTTTTATAAAGTTGCTCCGGCCATTACCGACTATTTCATGCAGGCCGAAAAAAATGCCAAACTGCGCTTGCAGGAAATTCTTGATTCTTTCCAGCGCGAAGGCGTGCAGGTCGACCAGAAACTGGCGCACGGCGTTGCACCCTCAGATGGCATTATGCAGATTGCCGATGAAGTCGGTGCCGATCTGATTATTATGGGCTCACATGGCCGGACCGGTTTCAAGAAAATGATGCTGGGCAGCGTAGCGCAAAACGTGCTGACCCAATCGCCTATTCCGGTGCTGATTGTGAAGGTCTAAAGTAAATCTAAAGCTGCCATAAAAAAACTCCTCAACGTGAGGAGTTTTTTTAAATCTGCTGAACAGCGGTCAGGGTTTGGAAATTTCCTGATGCAATGCCTGTAAAAACAGTTCTGCTTCAATTTTATTCGGAAAGATGCGCTGATACAGCCCCTTGTCCTGCATCGAGTGTGGTGTATATTCAATAGACACCATAAAACGCTCTTCATTCAATATCCTGTTCATTCTTAACGCAATAATATGTCGTGAATTCAAGTAAAAACCATCTTCAATTTTAACCAGCATCACTTAACCTCTTGTTCACGCCAGAACCCGGCTTTTTCACCTGAACCTTTCCAGGCTAAAAATAAAAAAGCCCACCACAATGATGAGCTTTTTTATTTAAATTATCTAAACACGTTTCAGCCTTAATTTAGCATACTCCCCGCGAATATGCGGGAAAGTTCACATAAAGTTACTGCTAAATACCGAGAAAATAAAATAAATCTTCATTATTCTATTTTTTCGAGCGAAAGCTGCACCGGTTTAGACATTTAGCATACTGTTTAAAGTTTCGACCACGTTTTTCGATTTCACCAAGGGCTTCAAGGTTTCCAGGGCCACCTGTACCTGACTGCGCTGTGGTTCATCCAGCGTATACCAGCGTGACAGCACCTGCAGCAAACGTGAACCTAAAATCGGGTTCTTTTCATCGAGGTATTTGGCCAAATGGATATAATGCTGCACCCCAAAACTCCAGGTATTTACCGGATTCATATTCAGACCGCCACTGACCGAACGAATGCGGTTTGGTGTGCCCAGGTCATAGTCCGGATGCTGGGTTAAGGCATGAATGGTTTCAGCCGTTGCATTTGGATGGGAGGCCTGTACAGTAAACCACTGGTCTAAAGACAGCGCTTCATCTTTAAAGCGGTCATAGAAGTCCTGCAGGCAGGCTTCGGCTTGTGGTGCATCATTCCAGACCAGTACACGTAGCGCGCCTAAACGTTCTGACATATTGCCGGTATTCTGGTATTGCTGATGTGCCAGATCAAAGGCTTCGGTATCGCCCTGACGTGCCATCAGACTGAGCATGATATTCTTCAGCGCACGTACGCCCATGGCCTGTGAAAACTCTTTTTGCAGGTCCGGGTCCAGACTTAAGTAAGTTTCCTTACAGAAAGCACCCAATTCACGCGCCAGCGTATTTAACAAGGCTTCACGTTTTTCCTGAATATCCACCGGACTATAGTGCTGATCAATCCGGCTACCCAAATAGCCTTCGCTTGGTACATCAAAAATTCGTGAGGCCAGTAACGGGTCCTGATTGACCAGTGCCGGCACCGTGTTTTTCATGGCCTGAAGATAACTTTCTACCGCATGACCATTTAGCAAAATGCGCTCCAGCAAGGTCTGCGTCGCCTGCCACTGGTTAAAGCCGTTGGTTTCATACTGCATCAGGAAGGCCAACTCGGCATCACTGGCATCAAATTCCAGATTTACCGGCGCCGAGAAGTTACGTAACAGCGACACCACCGGTTTGGCATTAATGCCGCTAAATTCGATGGTTGCCTCATCCTGATCAAACAGATACACGCCATCTTTTACGCCATTTTCAAACAGGGCCTCAGATTGCAGCGTATACTGCTCGCCGGTTTCGGCATTAAACAGCGCCAAAGCCACTGGAATTGGCACCGCTTTCAGGTCCGGATATTTCGGATGCGCTTTCAGGCTTTGTTTAAAGCTTAAACGATAGATTTGAGCCGAAGCATCATATTCGCCATGTGCCTGCAATTTTGGGGTACCCGGCTGGTTATACCAGGTTAGGAACGCAGATAAATCAACACCTGAACCTGCAGTCAGTGCCGCAACCCAGTCTTCGACCGTCACCGCCTGACCATCATGACGGCGGAAATATTCATCGGTACCGGCGCGGAATTTTTCCTTGCCGAGCAAGGTCGACATCATGCGGTTAATTTCCGCCCCTTTTTCATACACCGTGGCGGTATAAAAGTTATTAATTTCAACAAAATGATCTGGACGTGGCGGATGCGACAATGGGCCAGAATCTTCCGGGAACTGATGCGCTTTTAATACAGCGACATCATCAATCCGTTGTACTGCGGCCGATTGTAAATCTTCTGAAAACGACTGGTCACGGAAAACGGTCAAGCCTTCTTTTAGACACAGCTGGAACCAGTCACGGCAGGTAATCCGGTTACCGGTCCAGTTATGGAAATATTCGTGTGCGATGACCGACTGAACCCGCATAATTGCCGCATCGGTGGTGTATTCTTCATCGGCCAGCACGCAAGAGGTGTTAAAGATGTTCAGGCCCTTGTTTTCCATCGCGCCCATATTGAACTGGCTAACCGCCACAATCATATAGTTGTCGAGGTCATACGGCAGACCATAATGTTCTTCATCCCAGCGCATCGAATGTTTTAACGCTTCCATGGCGATGTGACATTTAGGAATATCTTTTTCTACCGCATAAATTTCCAGTGCCACATTACGGCCTTCAGAAGTCACATAGCTGTCTTTCAGCACCGCTAAATCGCCGACCACACAGGCAAACAGATAACTTGGCTTTTTGGTGGGGTCCTGCCAGATCGCATAGTGACGCTGGGCATCCACCTCGCCTTTTTCAATCAGGTTACCATTGGCCAGCAGCACCGGATATTTTTTATCGGCTTCCACCCGGGTGGTAAATACCGACAGCACATCCGGACGGTCCGGATAGAAGGTAATTTTACGGAAACCTTCCGGCTCATTCTGGGTCACAAACAGATCACCGGCCTGATACAGACCTTCCAGCATGGTGTTGCTTTCCGGATGAATCACCACCTGGGTTTCAATACGTGCACGATCTGGTGCATGCTGAATCACCAGCTGTTCAGTATCGAGCTGATAGTCATTTTCAGTCAGTTGCTGGCCATTCAGATGAATGGCTTTCAGCTCCAAATCACGGCCCAACAGCACCAAATCACCTTCGGTCTGGCGCTGCATCTCCAAAATAGTATTGACGATAGTGTGGTCTGCATACACCTGAATATCCAGATTAATTGAATCCACCAGAAATGCAGGTTTTTGATAGTCTTTTAAATAAATAGTTTGGTCTGCTTCAACCACTGGATTTGCTGCGATATTCATATCATGTCCTAATTGTTTATACGCCGGGGCATTATGCGGATGATGTCTTGATCATACGCCAACTTTTTCAGTCTGTCTGCTGAATGCGCGTCTGTTCTAATATGGGCATCCGGCCATGACTTTTCAATTCATCATTCAACTAAATCTGTTTAAAAATACAGAGATGCTGAATTATGCAGCGAATCCAACAGCTTAATCTGCCAGCTAAAATCTTCTCGCGCTGGTGTTGCGCCATGCTGGTGCTGTTCTGCCCATCTGACCTGAAATTCTGCGCTATTGAGATACAAGTTCCTACATAAAGCTGCCACTTGACTACATTCTGTAATCAAAGACCTGTGATCTGTGCAGCTAAAAATATACTGCGAGATAAAACCGGATAATTTCTCTAGTCTAAACAGAGGCTTATTTAGACTTCGTCAAGATAAATCCGGTGACAATTTGTCAGCTTTTGCGAAGGGAGATTTATTCAAATTTAGCTTTTCAATTTCACATCTAGACTCAAACAGTTACCGGCTAAATGACGCTTTCAGTTGGACGGATCGCCATTTGAGCGTGGGTCATTACATTATTTTCAAATCGGCTACATTTTGTGCACGCTTCTTGCTTGTATTTACAGGCGCCGAGCGCATGATAACAATGATGAAAAAACGAGAAGAGGTGTGAGATGTATTTAAAAGAGCATATCGTCCGTGTAGAAAATATTAAAACCCTGCAAACCCTCGATCAGGCCAACATCGACCATAAAGTGATTGCCCTCTTTATGAGCTGTGAAGGCATTCCCATGCAGACCAATGAGGTCACGTCCATTTTGAATACCTATGATGCCTTGGGTAGCAAGAAAATCCCAAGCAAAAAAGTACAGGCGCTAATTCAGGCCAAACAACTTGGTGAGGAGGATGATTCGCTACCGTGTCCGGTATAATCTCTCCCCCTTTAACTTCCATTTAAAATACGGCGCACTGCCGTATTTTTTATGACAAAGAGCTGTTCAGATCAGAGTATTCAAATTCGGCATGGTGCCCAAGTTTTCTGCTTTATGTTTTTTTGAGCAAACCAATGCGGCCCAGCCATGTATAATCCAGACATCCTATTTCTAAAATGATGACTGCACCTGAATATGCTCCAGATTCTGCAAAAACAGTTAGATGAAAGCACCTCATGTCCGCTGTGCCGCGCCGCCATGTATTGGGTGGAAGCCGAACAGTATGATCAGGAGCTGAGCTATCACGAGTGCAGTTACTGCGAACATAAAGTATATCCGGGCAATTTGCACAGTTGCCATTGCCCAGCCTGTGAGAAAAAGCGCAAACAGCTGATTAAAGAAGCGCTGGTACAGGAAAACCGCAAACTGAAAAATAAAGGCAAAGATAAAGACATGATTGAGCACAAGCTGAATCAGTTAAGCTTTATCCAGAAACTGTTTTTATTGTCGATGCTGGACGATCAGGTACATGAAAATACCCAGCATGATGAATATATATACTGGGAACGGATTAAATTCCAGCCTTTTTCACCCAACTATTTATATCAGAAACAGCTGATCAAACAGCTGCTTGACCAGCAGATTCTGGTGGCCAAGGAATTCGCCGATGAAGCCGGCCAGTATTATGTGAATGTGCGGCTGGATGGTTATTCAGAGCCGAGCCTGTTCAGTATTACCCATCAGCTTCGACAATGGTTTTACCAGAATTTAAGCCAGGGCGTGCCCTTTCACAGTTCAGATGAAGTCAAAGATGCCATCTATGAACTGATGTATGAAAAAGTGGTGCAGTTCATGCAGTTTTATTGCCGCATCTGGCAGGTGCAAATTTCCGGCAACAACAGTTTTAAAAGCCTGTGTTTTCGCCTGCTGGACAGCCTGGCAGTGGGTCAGATTTTTTATCTGGTGCAAACCGCGCTAGATTATCTGCATGGCCAGAAATTATTACAGGCACGCAATGAAAAATTCATTAATACCAATCTGCTGAAAAAAACCGTAGAACAGTACCGTGAACGTGGCCTGCAAGAAAAATGGATGACCACCACGCTGCCACATCCACTACAACTGCCGATGAGCAAAATGGTGGAAATTCTATTTTTCCGTTTTCTCAATTATGATGAAATGATCTTTGTACAACCGATCTGGAAAATCTGGGAAAAGATTGAACCGCGCTTAAAATTTTATGCCTTAAAACGCTGTATGCACTGCGGCTCGGATGAACTGGATGTCGATTATGATGCCCAGCATTATGTGTCCTTGTTCTGCCGTCGCTGTAAACAGCAAGACCACTACTTTACCCAATAAAGGGGTAACTGATGAATTATCCAGAACAGCTTTCCACTCTTGACAGCAGCCTGCCCGATGAAACCGCGGCAATGATTGAAAAAATTATTGAAGCCTGGAGCCTGCTCAAAACCCGGCAACCACTGGTGCAATGTATCACCAACAGTGTTGCGACCAATTATACCGCCAATATTCTGCTGGCTGCCGGTGCATCACCGGCCATGATTGATAATCCTTTTGAAGCAGAAAGCTTCAGCAGTATTTGCAGCGCCTTAAGTGTTAATTTGGGCACACCGACCAGCGAACAGATGCAGGCCATGCAGATTTCGGCAGAAACGGCCCAGCGTCTTGCCAAACCGTGGGTGCTGGACCCGGTCGGTTATGGGCCCGTCTTAAAATGGCGCTCAGATATGGTTGATGCGCTATTGACCTTTCAACCGAGTGTGATTCGCGGCAATGCGTCGGAAATTGGCGGCTTGGCCGGCGCACAGGTAGAATCCAAAGGTGTTGATTCGACCCTGGATAGCACCGCGGTATATGCACAGGCCAAAAGCCTCTTGGCGCATGCCGAATGTATTGCCATTTCCGGTGAATCCGATTTTATTCTGTCCAGACAGCTTGAACAGGTGGTGCAGGTGAATGGTGGCTCGGAATTACAGCCCAAAGTCACCGCAACCGGCTGTGCCCTAGGCGCTTTAATTGCTGCTTATGCCGCAGTCAGTCCGGTGACCATTGCCACCATTGCCGCGCATGTCCATTTTGCCATTGCCGGAAAACTGGCCCACGCGCAAAGTTCACAGGTTGGCAGTTTTAATGTGGCGTTTATGGATGCCATTTTCAGTCTGGATGCGGACACCATCCGTGAACATGCCGATTTAAAATTTCTGGCGCCTTAAGACACCTTCCAGTCCAAAGCAAAGTTGAGTGCCGTTTCGGTCAGGGTTTTACTGTCTAAACGGCAAATACACATCAGGCCGATGCCATCAAAATAGTCCGGTGCGTGTTGCAGGAAAAAATCACAATGCGGATTGGCATGCACTCTTAACTGTTGCAGCTCCTCTTCACTGCGCAGCGGCACACAGGTCTGATGCACATAAATATCTTCATCACGCTTCTGGATGTCGTGTTGCCGGCTGGCCATCACCTGCAACACGCTTAAATAATCCTCCGGCATCCGGATATCACTGCGTGGATAAAAGCCCCGAACACGCGATATAAAATGTGCATAAAGCTTCGGCTGGTTGATGGTGGCAATAAACCACATGGGCGTTAAAGGATATTTAAAGCGCTGATTCAGCATGGCTTTGAGCGCACTGTTGATGATTTTATGGTTGTATTGATGGCGATAGCTTTTTAAAAAACTGGCGCGTGAGTTAACCACCAGAATTGGCTGATGCAACAGGGTTAAGGCCAACAGTGGAATAATGGTCTGCCCAACCAGTTTGCCACGATGATGATATTGAATAATGGTGACCGAAATTGCCTGCGGGTCATACAGATATTTCTTTAGCTCCTTTTCACAGGTTAACGTAAACACCTGCTGATCAAACTCGGCAATTTTTTCAAAAAAATAATCTTGTTGTTGTGTGGATAAGGCTTTGAAGTCAAACACCGTCTCAGTGATATCCATAATCCTTCACCCTATGATTGTTTTAATTTATCAGACTCATTTTAGTGTCACAACCCGGAATCAGTTATCACTATTTTCCGGGATTTGTCCATTTTGTGATAAATCATTGTAATTATATGAAATAATTCATATTAATCAAAATAATTGTGAGTAAATTTAATCTAATGATTTTACAACGCTTATCTGGGCTTTCTCGCTAAAAAACCTGATAATTCAGCGAATTAATGAGATCTGGTTAACATTTTAATTCGACCAAAGGTTATTTGCCTACCATCTACACACCGGCGAAATAACCGCAGTCATATTGCATGAATTTTCAACTAAAAATCAAAATGAATCATAAAAAAACCAGTGAAAAATCACTGGTTTTTGTGAAACAAAAAATGTGTGAACAATTAAAAATTAAAACAGCTGGAAAGCTTTAGATGCCCAGCCGCGTGCAGCCGATGAACTGACCGCAGGCAAAGGTTGTCCTCCATAAACTACGCTGCCCTGCCGATCCTGATAACTCATCCAGCCAATGGTGTCAGCAAAGCCAACTGGGGCTTGGCTATAGTCACACACGCCTTGCGGGAAAACCTGATGCAATCGCTGGAGCTGTTCATTGCTAAAGCGGACCGTATTGCCATAATCCGACACATTTAAAGGTTTCAGCTGACACTTGTTGGCATAGGTGGTCAGGCTGTCCCCGGCCACCATACGCGGTGTGCCATATACCGGTAATCTGAGCGTGCTGCACAGATTCTCGCGGTTAATGATGCCGGCAGTAATACAGGCATCTTTTACATCTGCCGGTTTGTTTTGGGTCAGTTTGGCAGCAATAGGCAAATCACTTAAGTCTTTTTCGACATTGCTTAACCAGCGGTCCATATCATTAAAGCTGATTTCCAGACATTTGGCATCGGCAATCATGACCAGATCACCGCCATAAATCACATGGTTATTATAATTACCATGCGCTTTTTCCAGTCGCGCCCGAATGGCAAAGGCACGATAGGAATCATGGAACAGCGCCGGGTCCGGACCTCGACAGTCAATAATCGCCACTTTATTCAGGTTATTTCCGACATTAATTAAGCCACTGCGATAGGCGTTGTTCAGCGCCGTATAATTGGCTTCTAGCCGCTCAGGCACCGCCTGAATATCAATATCCACACCGCCTATTTTTTCATTTAACTGTACAAACTGTTCTGGGGTAATGATGTTTTTCATCAAGCTGTCCAGGCCATATTGTACCCCGACATTATCCATCGGCAGGCCAGCAAAACCGCGACCAATGCGTTTTTCAGTTTCGGTCCACAGCTCCGTTGGGCGTGGTGCCAGCAAATTAATTGCCGCATCCTGAATCGAACAGCGAATGCCTTGAGGATTATTGGTGGCATGATATAACTGTGCCGATGAAATTCCCTTGCAGATGGTATTTGGCCGCGCCACATCAAACTGGGCCAGCTCACTGACATAGCCATTAATTTCAGAAATATGTCCCTGAACATGCGCAATCTGATGCGGCAAGAAGCTTAAACGGCCTTCTGGAGTCTGGAAATAATTAATCATCAGGTGATAATCGGCGAACTGTGAAGCGGTACTCCAGGCATCAGGGAATGAGCAAGTGGGTAAAATCCCCTAATAAATTCCCGGATAGGCATTGGCCACCCATTGTGCTGCCAGCGCACCACCTGAACAGCCCTGCCCGATGGTATAGCGCAAGGTGCCATACTGCTCAATAAAACGCTCTTTGGCCATAATCAGCGATTCTGCCTGAATCGCCAGATTACAGTTATGACCGCTATGAGACAGTGCAGTCGACATCACCCCAAAGCCGCGGCCTAAAGCCAAAATGGTGACATCAGGCAAAATGGAACTTGAAGTGGCAATGACCGTTGGCGCAGAGGCAGACTGGTAATCATTACTACAGCTTTGGCCATGCGTGACCACCAGTTTATGGTTAAATTGCGCTTGTGGCTTTAAGGCGGTCCACGGCTGGTTCGGATCATACAACACCGCAAAACGGTATTCATCGCGGTTCTGATAGCCCACTTCCTCACGCACAATAAATGGCACCGTTAGTCCTTCATCGGTAGTGGTGGTGGCAATATTCTGGCTGGCCGGCGGTTGTGCCGGGTCATAACTTTTAATGAGTCCCAAACGATCTTTATAGTAATAGTTATATTGCACAGCCTTTTGACAGAACTGATCGGTCGACGCATTGGTACAGGTCCAGGGCTTTAACTGCGGGCCAGACAGTAATGGTCCACTCGAAGGATGATTGATCAGGCTTAAATTCTGATAATAACGCCCTGCTTCAACCTTGAGTTGATTATCGCCCAGTTTAAGTCCTTCAACTAAGGCTTGGCGCTGCTCATTGGCAAATGCATCACTAATATTTTGTCCATTCAGGGACACTTTCAACGCCGTAGTTTGAATATCATCGGGCAGATCCAGTTTCAGCAATACATCCGAGTCTGTAATTAAATCTGGCCGGGTGGATAACACCTCCACCATTTCCCGCTCTACTTTCGTAGATGTTCCTGAACCGGAAGAATCTCCACCTCCGCCACCACAGCCATACAATATGACACCACACACCGCAATATTGAGGCTATTGAATACCAGTTTTCCTTTCATACGCTCATCCATAAATTATTATTTTTCTGAAGTTTTTATCTGTATAACTTCATTCATGAGCATAAAGATAATTTGACAACAACCATTGTCATTATTGTTATTTATTGTTTTATGGGCTGTTTTAAAAAATCACCAAAATCAGGGATAAAAACCAAATTCTGCTTCTGAATATCTGATTTAATTTCAAGCTATTTTGCATGACTAAAAAGATGAATAGTTATATAACTTTTACTTTAATTAACTTAGTAAATGATTAAATTCTTTTATTCCCGTGTAATATTTTCCGTCTTATTGGAAAATTTTTGTAACCATTTAACGATTAAATGAGAAATTCAAAACATCCAAGTTCCAGATAAAAAATGCTTATTTTTGAGCAATAAAACTTTCTCCTCCTCCCACTTTTGGCTATGACCTTTCATTTATAACCAGCAGATCAGAAAAACTTTCGTAGGTTGAAGTAAAAGAGTGTGCTTTAATACGCTCAGTATGAGATGAGCCTCTTACAGTATGTGCCTCAGATGTGCATACGACTAGCCCCTAACCATGGTAATGCCAGTCAGTTAAGCAAATTTTAGTAAAATGTAGTAAAAATGAGTGTATGTAAATACGCTCATTTTTTTATGTCTTTATCTGAACATTTAGAATCCACTCTTGAACATGCTCTCCCATCACTCAACCATTTTTGTGAACTTATTGATTTAAATTGGATTGAAACAAGCCTGCATCAAACAGGTAAGGCATCAATCAGAAGGAGAAAATTACCTGCTGAGCACGTGGTTTGGCTTGT